>JAEZHS010000427.1 GCA_023436825.1 Pseudomonadota bacterium
CGTCGAGGTGGGGGCGGGGCTGCGCAATGCGGCAGCCGCGCAGCCGATCAAGTCGTAGTTCATTTCTCCCAGCGCAGCTGGAGAGGAAAAGATTTAGGCGAGTCCCGCGACCACCAGACGTCCTGCCTCGGCGATGACCGTGTTGCGGGCGTCGTCCGAGATCGTCGACCCTGTGTAGTAGGCCGTGATCAGGATCGGCGCGCGACCGGGTGGAAATGCGATGGCGACGTCGTTGGCGGTGCCGTTGTCGCCGGTGCCGGTCTTGTCGCCGAGCTTCCAGTCGGCCGGCAGGCCGGCGCGCAGGCGGCGGGCGCCCGTCTTGCTGGCCATCAGCCAGCCGATCAGGCGATCGCGCGATGAAGCCGACAACGCGTCCTCGATCAAGAGGCGCTGCATGGTCCCCAGCATGGCAATGGGAGTCGTGGTGTCGCGCGGATCGCCGGGCTTGGCCTCGTTGAGCGCAGTCTCGATGCGATCGAGGCGGGTCGCCCGATCACCCACCGAGCGCGCATAGGCGGTCAGCCCGGCGGGCCCGCCGAAACTCGCGAACATCAGGTTGCCCGCGGTGTTGTCGCTGAGCGTCACCGCGGCCTCGCAGATCTCCGCCATCGTCATGCCGCCTGCACCGACATGCTCCTTGGTCACCGGCGAATAGGTGACGAGGTCCTTCTCGGCGAAGACGACGCGGCGGTCCAGCTTCTCCTCGCCGCGATCGACCCGGGCGAGCACGAAGGCCGCGGCCAGGAACTTGAAGGTGCTGCAAAGCGGGAACAGCTCCTCGGCGCGATGCCCGACGCGACGGCCGCTCGCCGTATCGAGCGCCGCCACGCCCAACCGTCCGCCGTTGCGGCGCTCCAGCTCGGCCAGCCGGGACGTTGCATCGTCGGCGAAGGCCGGAAGAGCCAGCAGCGGCGCCGTAAGGAAGCTGCGACGCGCGATCGAAGCAGGCATGTTCTCTCCATTATTTGAGGGGAATGCCTGGCTGGCCGAGCAATGTGGCGCGGGAAAGGCTTATCCGCTGCAGCGTCCATGCGCTAAGCTTGCAACTGCTACAGTGGAGTTCGCCATGATCTTGGGTATGTCGATCGAAACGTTCACCTTCGTGCACGTCGTCATCAGCCTGATCGGCATCATGACCGGCTTCATCGTCGTCGCCTTGATGCTTCAGAGTGCGCCGATCGCCGGTTGGAACGCCTTCTTTCTCATTTCGACGATCCTCACCAGCGTCACCGGCTATTTCTTCCCCATCACCAATGGCATCACCCCCGCCCATGTGGTGGGCGCGATCTCGCTGGTGCTCCTGGCCGTCGCGCTGTTCGCGGTCTACGGCAAGAAGCTCCTCGGTCCGTGGCGCAAGGTCTATGTCGCGACCGCGATCGCCGCGCTCTACCTCAACTTCTTCGTGGCGATCGTCCAGTCGTTCAACAAGTTCGCCTACCTGAACAAGTTCGCGCCGACCGGCTCAGAACCGCCCTTCGCCGTCGTGCAGGGCATCGTGCTGATCCTGTTCATCATCCTGGGTGTCGCGACAGTGCGACGCTACCGTCCGGTCGACTGAGGAGGAAGCCATGCTGAAGAAGGGACTTGTCGGTCTCGTCCTTGCTGCATCATTGGGGTTGGCAAATGCCCAAGCCCAGACGGGCACGGTCGATCGGCTCTATGTCATGGACTGCGGCAACAATGCCGCAACCGATCAGTCGCGCTGGTCGCCCGGCGTCAATGTCGGCAAGCCGCTCGAGCTTTCCGACAACTGCTACCTGATCCGCCACGGTTCGGACTGGCTGCTGTGGGACACGGGTTACCCCGATGCGATCGCCGAGAAGCCCGTCACCAGTCCGCTCGGCACGGCGACGCGGGCCAAGACGCTGGCGACGCAGCTGGCGGAGGTCGGCGTCAAGCCGGCCGACATCAAGTACGTCGCGGTCTCGCATCATCACGGCGACCATATCGGCAATGTCGACATGTTCCCCGACTCGACGCTCCTGATGCAGAAAGCCGAGTTCGACTTCGCCTTCGCCCCCGACAAGAAGCCGCCGTTCAAGGCCGAGCGGCCGATCCGCAAGCTCGACGGCGATCTCGACGTGTTCGGCGACGGCAGCGTCGCCATCATCTCGACGCCGGGCCACACGCCCGGCCACCAGTCATTGCTGGTGCACCTGCCCAAGACCGGCTGGCTGGTCCTTTCGGGAGATGCCGTCCACTTCAAGGACAACTGGGACAACAAGCGCGTGGCCTCGATGAACACCAGCGCCGACCAGACGCAGGCTTCGTTCAAGAGGATCGAGCAGCTGATGGCCGACAAGAAGGCTGAGCTGTGGATCAACCACGACAAGCCGCAGAGCCGGGCGCAGAAGCACTCGCCGCAGTTCTACGATTGATTGGAGCGCGGACCTCCAGGTCCGCTCATGACTCATGTTCCTCTCCCCCTTGGGAGAGAGGTTAGGTGAGGGGGCATGATCATGAGTATGAGCATGATCACGAGCGAGCCGGAGGCTCGCGGTCCGGAAGACTATGACAGGCGCGCTCCCAGCCGGGCCTGCGCGGCCAGCCGGATGGGGGCGTTGACCGCGCCGTAGCCGCGATAGCCGCGACGTTCGACGATCTCGAAGAAGAAGCGGTCCTCGATGGTCGTCGTATAGACCTGGAAGTATTCGGCGTCGCCTTCGCGGTCGTAGAAGATGTTGTGCGCCTTGAGCGTGTCGATCAGCTCCATCGTGAGCTCGCTCTTGGCTTCCAGGTCGTCGTAATAGTTCTCCGGCACCGGCAGCAGCTTTATGCCGTTGGCTTCGAGCTGCCGCACCGTCGCCAGCAAGTCGTCCGTCGCCAGCGCGATGTGCTGCACGCCTGAGCCGAAGGCCTCGGACAGGAAACGCGAGGTCTGCGTGCGCCCGGACTGCGAGCCGTTCAGCACCAGTCGCAATCGGCCGTCGTCGGACTGCACCACCTGGCTCTTCACCAGCCCGCCCGGATCGAGCACATCCTGCGCCGGCGTCTTGTCGACCTCGAGCAGCGAGGTGTAGAACAGAAGCCAGCTCAGCATCTCGTCGTAAAGCATCACCTGCTGAAGGTGATCGACCCGCTTCAGGCCAGCGTCGCCCCTGGAAGAGCCGTCCGACACGGCGCGAAATTCGATATCCCAGACCCGGCCCAGGTCGGTCTTGGAGTCGATGAAATAGACCAGGCTGCCGCCCAGGCCGCGCACCGCGGGAATCTCCAGCTCGCCCGGCCCGACGGCCTGACGAAATGGCATGTCGAGCAGGAGCTGGGCGCGGTCCAGCGTGGCGGCGGCATCGTCGACGCCGAGGCCGAGCGCACAGACCGAGGTGCCGTGGGTGATGTTGTAGGAATGCGCGAAGCCTTCCTTCTCGGTATTGACCACGATGTTGATGTCGCCCTGACACCATCGCGTGACCTGCTTGGAAATGTGCTGGCCGGCGCGGCGGAAGCCCAGCCCCTGCAGCATGCTCTCGAAGGGAACAGCGGCCTGGTCGTCCAGGGCGAACTCGATGAACTCGACGCCCAGGCACTTCGCCCGCGGCGGCATCGGCGTCAGCCCGGCGACGGTGTGCCCTGAGCGCGCGTGCAGGCGGTCCAGAAGATAGATCAACGAGCGATGGCCATCGACCGCCACCTGGCGCGTCGAGCCGCTGCGGAACTGGTCGTTGAAGATCTCCAGCGAGAACAGGCCGTCGAAGCCGGTGGCGGCCAGCGCGTCCATGAAGTCGTCGAGGGGGAAGTCGCCCTGCCCCGGGAAATTGCGGAAGTGCCGGCTCCACGACAGGTAGTCCATGTCGAGCCGCGGCGCATCGGCGGCCTGGACGAGGAAGATGCGGTCGGGCGGGATGGCGCGGATGGCTGAAAGATCCGTGCGGCGCGCCAGGATGTGGAAGGTGTCGAGCACCAGGCCGACCGCGGGATGATCGGCGCGCCGCACCGCCTCCCAGGCGTCGCGATAGTCGTTGATGTGCCGGCCCCAGGCCAACGCCTCGAAGGCGACCCGCATGCCGCGGCGGG
The DNA here is from genome assembly GCA_023436825.1 of Pseudomonadota bacterium. The sequence goes on from JAEZHS010000427.1 coordinate 4,015, forward strand.
CGGCGCGGTCGCCGAGCTCGCGCAGGTCAGCGGCGGCGCGGTCGATGCCGCCCAGGCTGTCGGGCGAGACGTTCGAACACACCATCAGGAGGTCGCAGCCCAGCGCCTCCATGACGTCGAACTTGCGCTCCGCGCGGGTCAGCGCGCGCTCGCGCAGGGCGGGCGGCATGCCCTCGAAGTCGCGGAACGGCTGGAAAGTGATCGTCTGAAGTCTGTAGTCCTCGATCATACGCCGGACATCGGTGGGCGAGCCGTTGAACGACAGAAGGTCGTTCTCGAACAGCTCGACGCGCTCGAAGCCCGCATTGGCGATGGCCTCCAGCTTGTCGTCGAGTCCCCCACTCAGGCAGACCGTGGCGATGGCTGTCTTCATTTCGGCCCTCCTGTCGAAGACGCCGCGTCGCGGGCAGCGCAGGCCGTCTCGAAGGTCCGCTTCATGCGCGCGACGTCGGGCACGAGACCGGTGAAATGGCGGAAAGCATCGACGGCCTGATGCACGCACATGCCGCCGCCATTCATGGTGCGGCAGCCCTTCTTCTGGGCGGCCAGCACGAACTTGGTGTCGATCGGCGTGTAGATCCTGTATCTTATAAACATCTGAACCTGCCCACGAATTAGACGGTGTAGATCTA
>JAEZHS010000428.1 GCA_023436825.1 Pseudomonadota bacterium
TTTGCGGGAGGAGCTGATCAAATCGAAGGCGCGGGCGGCGCCCGACGCGGCCGCCGTCGCGAGCTTCGCCCGCATCGGCCTCACGCCGGGCCGGTTCGACCCGGCAAAGCTCGCACCGGATCTCGCCAAGCGTGTGCCTGATCTCGGCTTCGAGCAGATCATGCTTCAGTACAAGATCAACAAGGAGATGAAGGCCGTCAACGGCTGGAGCTACACGACCAAGACCGGTCTCTACGGGACCGACTACCTCATGCGGGCGCTGGTGACGGCGATCGGGCTCGGCGCGAATCGTCCGCAAGACGCGGTGTATCCGGTTTCACGGCAGGATGCCGCCGGCGCCGTCTACAGCGGATCCCATGCCTACACCCTCACCTTCCTGAACGGTCAACTGCCTCCGGCGCAGGGCTTCTGGTCGTTGACCATGTACGATAAGAACTACTTCTTCGTGGCGAACCCGCTCAATCGCTACTCGATCAGCCCACGGCAGAACTTGAAGCCGAACTCGGATGGATCTGTGACGCTTTACCTTCAGAAGGACTCGCCCGGCGCAGCATTGGAGTCGAACTGGTTGCCGGCCCCCGCCGGCGAGTTCGCTCTCATGCTGAGGCTGTATTGGCCGAGCGAGAAGGATCCGTCGATCATCGACGGCTCCTGGGTCATTCCGCCCGTGAAGAAAGTAGGCTGAACCGCATATAGCCGAGCTTCCTTCGAAGCCAGGCAAGAAAGTAGTCTCCCCGTCTCAAGCCGCAACCGCCTGCCGCGGTTGCGGCCGGCGATAGCTGAGCGCCTCGGCGATATGCAGCCGCCGCACCGCATCCGAGCCGTCGAGATCGGCAAGCGTGCGGGCAACGCGCAAGGTGCGATGCCAGGCCCGTGCAGACAGGCCGAGCCGCTCGGCGGCGCGTGTCAGCAGCGCGCGGCCTTCGGCGTCGGGCTCGGCGATGGCGGCGAGCACGGCGCCGTCGGTGTCGGCGTTGCAGCGCGGCTTGGACCAGTTGCGAACGCGATCAGCCAGGAGCCCTGCGGTTTCGTCGGCTTCGATGGCCAATAGCTTGCCCTTGCGGTCGAACTCTTGCAATCGATCGCGCTGGAGGGCACGCGCGGCCGCGACCCTCGCAGCGACATCGGCCGACGTCTCGGCCGGGGGCGGCAGCGCGAGGTCGGCGGCACTGACCGGCGGCACGTCGATGCTGAGATCGATGCGGTCGAGCAAGGGGCCCGAGATCTTGCCCTGGTAATCGAGCCCGCAGCGCGGGGCGCGGCCGCAGGCACGGTTGGGCTCCATGAGATGGCCGCAGCGGCAGGGATTCATCGCTGCCACGAGCTGGAAACGCGCGGGATAGGTCACATGGGCGTTGGCGCGCGCCACGGTAACGCGGCCCGATTCCAGCGGCTGGCGCAGCGCCTCCAGGGAGGCGCGGTTGAACTCGGGCAGCTCGTCGAGAAACAGCACGCCGTGATGGGCGAGCGACACCTCGCCCGGACGCGCCCGCAGGCCGCCTCCGACCAGCGCCTGCAGGGTCGCCGAGTGGTGCGGGTCGCGGAAGGTGCGGCGGCGGCTGAGCTTGCCTTCGCCGAGATCGCCCGCTAGCGAGCGCACCATCGAGGCCTCCAGCGCCTCCTCCGCTTCCAGCGGCGGCAGAATGCCGGGCAGGCGCGCCGCCAGCATCGACTTGCCCGAGCCGGGCGGGCCGATCATCAGCAGGTTGTGGCCGCCCGCCGCCGCCACCTCGAGCACGCGCTTGGCGCTCTCCTGGCCCTTGATCTCGGCGAGGTCCGGGTAGCTAGCGCGATCGTCGGCGACAAGCGCCTCCGGAGCGGCGAGCTTTTGCTGACCGCGCAGGTGATTGATCAGGGCGAGCAGCGAGGGCGCGGCGATGATCTGCGGCCGGTCGGTACCCCCATTCTCATGAGGCTCGGCGTCGAAGCCACCCCACGCGGCCTCGCCGCCGCACACCGCGGGGCAGATAACGCCGCGCCCCGCCGCGCGGGCGGCGATCGCCGCCGGCAGCACGCCGGGAACGCGACTGAGCGAGCCGTCGAGCGCCAGCTCGCCCAGCACGACGTAGCCCGCGATGCATTCCCGCGGCACCACGCCCATCGCCGCCAGCAGGCCGAGGGCAATCGGCAGGTCGTAGTGGCTCCCTTCCTTGATGAGGTCGGCGGGCGAGAGGTTGACGGTGATGCGCTGTGGCGGCAGGGAAAGGCCAAGCGCGCGGAAGGTGGCGCGCACGCGCTCGCGGCTTTCGCCGACCGCCTTGTCCGCCAGGCCGACCATGACGAAGGCGAGCTGGCCCGGCGCAATCAGCACCTGCACGTCGACGGGCAGCACGTCGATGCCCTGGAAAGCCACGCTGCGCACCTTTGCCTGCATGCCGGTCTCCGATCTCCATCGGGAACAATTATAGAACGAATATATGATATGTAAATCTCGTCTAAGTTGTATCGACGGATTGGAATGGGGCTGCTTCAATGATCCCATGCACCGCCGTCAAATACTGGCTTTTGCTGCGACCGTGATGGTCACTCCCTCGGCTTTCGCCTGGCCCGACCAGCCGGTGAGGCTCGTCGTGCCGTTCACGCCCGGCACCGGCCCCGACATCATCGCCCGCTTCGTGGCCGAGCGGCTGTCGGCCAAGCTCGGCCAGCCCGTCGTGGTCGAGAACGTCGCCGGCGCTTCGGGCAACATCGGCAGCCAGCAGGTGGCGCGCGCCAAGCCCGACGGACACACGCTGATGTCGTCGGTGAACACGCTGGTGATGAACGCCAGCCTGTACAAGAACCTCCCCTACGATCCGGTCGGTGACTTTGCGCCCATTGGCCTCACGGCCTGGGGCTCGCTGGTGCTGGTGGCGCATCCCGGCCAGAAGCCCGGCACGCTCCTCGAGCTGATCGCCGCGGCCAAGGCCTCGCCCAGGACACTGACCTACGGCAGCCCCGGCGTCGGCACGCCGCACCATCTGTCGATGGCGCTGGTCGAGACCGCGGCCGGCATCGAGATGGTGCATGTGCCCTACAAGGGCACCGCGGGCGCGGTTCAGGATCTTCTGGGCGGCCAGATCGGCTACATGTTCCTGCCCGTGCACGTCTCGGCGCAGCACATCCGCGCCGGCAAGCTGAAGGCGCTCGCCGCCGGCAGCCCCCAGCGGCTGCCGCAGCTGCCCGATGTGCCGACCCTGGCCGAGAGCGGGCTGAAGGGCGTCGATGTCGACATGTGGTACGGCTTCTTCGCGCCGAAGGGCACACCGTCTGAGCTGATCGAGCGGGTGAACAAGGATGTCTCGGCCATTCTCCATTCGCCGGAAGCGGAGGCCGTGTTCGAGACGCAGGGCCTGATCCCCGCCACCTCGTCACCCGCGGCGCTGGGCGAGATCGTGGCGCGCGACAAGACACGCTGGGCCGACGTCGTGGCCAAGCGCGGGATCCAACCGGAGTAGGGCCGGAGTGAGCAGCAATCCCGATGTTCTGATCGTCGGCGGCGGCATCGGCGGGCTGGCGCTGGCGCTCAGCCTGCACCAGGCCGGCATCTCTGCGCGCGTGTTCGAGGCGGCGCCCGACATCCAGCCGCTGGGTGTCGGCATCAACATCCTGCCGCACGGCATGCGCGAACTCTGCGAACTCGGCCTGCAGGACGCGCTGATGGCGATGGCGATCGAGACGCGCGAGCTCGCCTTCTACAGCCGGCACGGCCAGTTCATCTACAAGGAGCCGCGCGGCCGCTATGCCGGCTACGACTGGCCGCAGCTCTCGATCCATCGCG
>JAEZHS010000490.1 GCA_023436825.1 Pseudomonadota bacterium
TGATGGCGATGGCGATCGAGACGCGCGAGCTCGCCTTCTACAGCCGGCACGGCCAGTTCATCTACAAGGAGCCGCGCGGCCGCTATGCCGGCTACGACTGGCCGCAGCTCTCGATCCATCGCGCCGACCTGCACAAGGTGCTGCTCGAGGCCGCTATCGACCGGCTCGGCGCCGACGCCGTGCGGCTCGATCACCGGTGCCTCAAGGCCGAGCAGGACGGTGCGGGCGTCACCCTGCACTTCGACAAGGCCGAGCCGCAGCGCGGCAAGGTCGCGGTCGGCTGCGACGGCATCCATTCGGCGCTGCGCTGGCAGCTCTATCCCGACCAGGGGCCGCCCAAGTACTCGGGCGTCAACATGTGGCGCGGCGCGGTGCGCTGGCCCGCGTTCCTGAATGGCGACACCATGGTCTCGACTGGGTGGATGACGGTCGGCAAGACGGTGATCTATCCCGTGCGGCCGGGCACGCCGGTGACAGGCGGCAAGCCGCTGGTCAACTGGGTGGCCGAGATCGAGCGGCCGGAAGCCGTGCGCCAGGACTGGACCGGTCGCGGCCGGCTCTCGGACATGATGCCGGCCTTCGCCGGCCTGAAGTTCGACTGGCTCGACATCAGCGGCATGATCGAAAGCACCGAGGAGATCCTGGAATACCCCATGGTCGATCGCGATCCGCTGCCGCGCTGGACCTTCGGCCGCATCACGCTGCTGGGGGACGCCGCCCATCCGATGTATCCGCGCGGCTCCAACGGCGCGGGCCAGGCGATCGTCGATGCGCGCTGTCTCACAGGGCAGATCAAGAAGCTCGGCGCCACCGAGCCGGCGCTGCTTCAGTACGAGGCCGTGCGCGGGCCGGCGACGGCCAAGGTCGTGCTGACCAACCGCAGCGATCCGCCCGACGCCATCCTGCGCGAGGTCTGGCAGCGCTCGGGCGGCCGGCGCTTCGAGCGCATCGACGACGTGATCTCGACAGCGGAGTTGCAGGCGATCTCCGATCGCTACAAGAAGGTGGCGGGTTTCGACCGCGAATCGCTGCGGACGCGGCCCTCGTTCGTATAGTCCAGGGAGTCTGCTGTGGAGCTGAACTTTGCGCCGCCGGCCGAGGTGAGCGAACTGGCGCATCGGGTGTCGGATTTCATCCGCACCAAGGTCGTGCCTTACGAGAAGGACCCGCGCTGGACATCGCATGGCCCGACCGATGCGCTGCGCATCGAGCTGAACGAGCTGGCGCGCCAGGCCGGCGTGTTCGCGCCGCACGCGCCGAAGGAGTATGGCGGTCAGGCCATCGGCCAGGTCGCGCGCGCCTTCGTCTTCGAGGCGGCGGGTTATTCCATGCTCGGACCGGCGGCCATCCATTGCGCGGCGCCGGACGAAGGCAACATCCATCTGCTTGCGCACGTGGCGCGCCCCGACCAGCGCGAGCATTTCCTGAAGCCGCTGGCCGAGGGCAAGCACCGCTCCTGCTTCCTCATGACCGAGCCGGGCGGCGGCGCCGGTTCCGATCCCGGCATGCTGCAAACGACGGCGCGACTCGACGGCAACGAATGGGTGATCAACGGCCGCAAATGGCTGATCACCGGCGCCGACGGCGCGGGCTTCGCCATCATCATGGCCAAGAACGAGGGCGGCGCGCACGACGGCCATGCCACGCTGTTCCTGGCCGACCTGCCCGATCCCGCGATCAGGATCGAGCGAGCGCTCGACACGATCGATTCCAGCTTCACCGGCGGCCATGCCGAGATCGAGATCAAGGACCTGCGCCTGCCGGCCGACGCCGTGCTGGGCGAGGTCGGCAAGGGCTTCCGCTACGCCCAGGTACGGCTGGCGCCGGCGCGGCTCAGCCACTGCATGCGCTGGCTGGGCTCGGCGGTGCGCGCCCAGGAGATCGCGACCGGGTACGCCCGCACGCGCAAGGCCTTCGGCAAGACGCTGGGCGAGCACGAGGGTGTCTCGTTCATGCTGGCCGACAACCACATGGACATCCACCAGGCGCGGCTCTCGATCCTGCACACCGCCTGGCTTCTGGACAAGGGCGAGCGCGCGTCGACCGAGAGTTCGATGTCCAAGGTCGTGTGCTCCGAGGCGATCGCGCGCGTTGCCGACCGCTCGATGCAGATCCTGGGCGGGCTCGGCATGACGCGCGACACCGTGGTCGAGCGCATCTTCCGCGACACGAGAGCCTTCCGCATCTACGACGGCCCGTCGGAGGTCCATCGCTGGGCACTCGGCGCCCGCATCGTCTCGGGGAAGCTATAGCGCAAGTGGCAAGAACTTAGGGTGCGAGACCGAGGTACTGGCGCAGCTCGCGCGTCGCCGCGTCGAAGTCGGCCTTGAACTCGGGCCGACTCTGCAGGGCAACCGCGATCGCGGTGCCGGCGCGGACGCCACCGTCGAGGTCGTTGGGATAGTGCATGCCGCCGATCACGCGGCTCCAGGCATAGTCCCTTGCCCGCAGCCAGATCTCTTCGCGCTTCTCGGGAACGATGCTGCCCAGCACGATGGCCGCGACGTTGACGTGCGTCGTGTGGCCCGACGGATAGGAGCCGCTGACCGACGGTCGCACCAGCGGTTTTATCTCCTGGTTGCTGAGATAGGGACGCAGCCGCTGGAATGCCTTCTTGGTCGGCGCGACCACGACCTCCTCGGTCTCGCCGATCCGCTCGAACAGCCGCGTCGTGGCGGGCAGGCTCGGCGCGGGCAGGGCCTTGCCCAGCGCGGCGCCGAACATGGTGTCGAGCGACTCGTCGACGTCGCGCCTGGCCTGCTCGACGCGCTCGGGGCTGGCGGCGCGTTGCGCGGCCAGCACCACGGCCTGCTGCTCACGGTCGGCGTCGCTGCCGTTGGCGACCGGCGGCGGCAGGATCGCGACCAGGTCGAGGTCTTGCGCGGTGAGATAGGGTTTTTCACGCGCGATGGCGGGCGAAGCCGCCAAAGCGGAGAGCGCTAATAGAACGAGGACGCGACGTCTGACAGTCATCGCGCCTCGTATAGATGACAGGCGACGGCGCGGCCACCGCCCATGTCGCGCATCGGCGGATCGACGCTCCTGCACGCCTCCATCACCTTGGGACAGCGGGTGTGGAAGCGGCAGCCGGGCGGCGGACGCATGGCCGACGGCACCTCGCCGGTGATGATCTGCTGCGGCCGCGTCGCCTCGACCTCGGGATCGGGAATCGGGATCGCCGCCAGGAGCGCCTGGGTGTAGGGGTGCAATGGCTTGGCGTAGAGCTCGCCGCGCGGCGCGATCTCGACGATGCGGCCCAGGTACATCACGGCGATGCGATGGCTGATGTGGCGCACCACGGCGAGGTCGTGGGCGATGAAGATGTAGGTGAGCCCCAGCCGCTCCTGCAACTCCTGGAACAGGTTCACGACCTGCGCCTGATTCGACACGTCGAGCGCCGACACCGGCTCGTCGCAGATGATCAGCGACGGCTCGAGCGCCAGGGCGCGGGCGATGCCGATCCTCTGGCGCTGGCCGCCGGAGAACTCGTGCGGATAGCGGTCGGCCATGTCGGGCAGCAGGCCGACCATATCGAGCAGTGAAGCGACGCGGGCATCGTAGGCGCCGCGGTCGGACGCCAATCCATGCACCTCGAGCGGTTCGCCCACGATCTCCGACACCTTCATGCGCGGATTAAGCGAGCCGAACGGGTCCTGGTAGACCATCTGCATGCGCCGCCGGATCGGCCGCATGCGCGAGCGGTCGTAAGCCGAGATGTCCTCGCCCTCGAACTTCACCTCGCCCGAGGTGATGTCGATCATCTTCAGGATGGCGAGTCCGGTCGTGCTCTTGCCGCACCCCGACTCGCCGACCAGCCCGAGGGTCTCGCCGCGGCGCACCTCGAAGGACACGCCGTCGACCGCCTTCACGCTGCCGACCGGGCGGCGCACGACGGCGCCCGCCATCACGGGGAAATGAACTTTCAGGTCCCTCACCTCGAGGACGGCTTCAGGCGCTGAGCTGGGCATGGAAATGACAGGCGGAAAGATGATCGGCGCCGCTCCTGGCCAATGGCGGCCGCTCGCTACGGCAGACGTCGGCGGCACGCCGGCAGCGTGGCGCGAAGGCGCAGCCCGGCGGTAGGTTGGCGAGGTTGGGCGGCGAACCCTCGATCGGCACCAGGCGCGAGCCCGCCTCCTGGTCGAGCCGCGGCACCGAGGCCATCAGGCCGATCGTGTAGGGATGGCACGGCCGGGCATAGATTTCGCGCGCCGGCCCGGCTTCGACGATGCGGCCGCCGTACATCACGCAGACGCGATCAGCGTAGCGCGCCACCACGCCGAGATCGTGGGTGATGAGAATGAGCGCGGAGTTGGCGGCGCGCGTCACCTCCTTCAGGAGGGCCAGGATCTGCGCCTGCACGGTGACATCGAGGGCCGTCGTCGGCTCGTCGGCGATGATGAGCTGCGGCTGGCAGGCGAGCGCCATGGCGATCATGGCGCGCTGGCGCATGCCGCCGGAGAACTGATGAGGGTAGGCCTTCACGCGGCTTTTCGCATCGGGCAAGCGCACGCGGGCCAGAAGCTCGGCGGCCTTGTCCATGGCGGCGGCCCACGGCGTCCTGCGATGCAGGTTGATCGGCTCGGCGATCTGCAGCCCCACGGTCAGCGACGGGTTGAGCGAGCTCATCGGCTCCTGGAAGATCATGGCGATGCGGTCGCCGCGGATCGCGCGGATCTCGGCGTCCGACATCTCCAAGAGGTTCCTGCCGTCGAACACCACCTCGCCCGCCGAGATCCGGCCCGGCGGGTTGGGGATCAGGCGCAGGATCGACATGGCGGTGACGCTCTTGCCCGAGCCCGATTCGCCCACGATGGCGAGCGTCTCGCCCGCCGCCAGATCGAACGAGACGTCGTCGACCGCCTTGACGACGCCGCGCTCGGTGCGGAATTCGGTGGAAAGACCGCGGACGGAGAGAAGACTCATAAACCCGTCATTCCGACTGGGGCAGCGCGTAGCGCTGCGAAGTGGAGGGACCTGTTCTGTCGATACGTCGACGAGACAAGGTCCCTCGGCTCCGCTTCGCTACGCTCGGGATGACGGTGGTGGGTCATCAGTACCCCATCTTCTTCTTCAGCTCCTGGTCGACCCAGATGCGGGCGTAGATCGGGCCCGGCCGCACGGCGCCGGCACGCAGCTCGCCGGCATAGTTCTTCACCCACGGCCACCACGCCGCATAGTAGTAAGGCGTCGGCAGCCAGATGTAGGGCGCCTTGTCGAGGATCTCGGTGGTGAGCTCCCGCAGCATCTGTTGTCGCTTGCTCTCGTCGGGCTCGCGGTAGATCACCTCGATCTTCTGGTCATAGGCCGGATCCGACCAGCCCGAGGGATTCCACGTCTGCTTCGTGCCGAAGCTCTTGCGGATGGTCGTGATCGGGTTGGTGTGCCCGTTGTTCATGAAGTAGGCCGGCGTCATGGTGCGGGTCGTCATCGCCGACAGGAAGGCGCCGTACTCCATCGGCTGGATCTCCAGCTTCACGCCAACCTGCTCGAGATAGCCCGCCACCAGCGGCAGCAGGTCCATGTGGTCGGGATTGCACGAGCAGACCTGCACCTTGGTGGTGAAGCCTTTGGCATAGCCTGCTTCGGCCAAGAGCTTCTTAGCCTTCGCGGGATCGTATTTGAAGAGCTCCTGCACCGAGGCCGGCTGCTTGTCCAAGGGCTCGAAATAGCCGATGTAATCAGGGTGCTGCGGATAGGAGAACAGCTCGGCGTTGCCGTTGTAGTAGGCCTTGACGATCTCCTCCTTGTTGACCGCGTAGTTGAGAGCGCGGCGCACGCGGATATCCTTGAACGGCCCGTCGACGTCGACGCGCATCGCCATGAAGGTGCCCGACTGGTTCAGCCAGCGGTTCCACTGCAGCTGCGGCGCACTCTTCTTGAGCGACTCGACATTCTGCCAGCGGATCGCCTCCAGCATGTCGAGCTTGCCGGTGCGCAGTGCCGTGATGTAGGTCGCCTCGTCCTTGATGGTGCGATAGGTGATCTTGTCGACGAAGGGCAGCTTGTATTCCTGGCCGCCGATCTTCTCCTTGTCCCAGTAGTCGGGGTTCTTGGTGTAGACGTTTGAATTGCCGGCGACGAAGTCCGTCAGCATATACGGCCCGGTGCCGTTGACGTTCTTCCAGTTGGAGGCGCCGGCGTCGGCCACTTCCTTGGGATGGATCGCCGAGTAGTAGCCCCAGCCGAACTGGTAATCCCATTCGGCGAAGTAGTGCTTCATGTAGAAGACGATGGTGTGCCTGTCCGGCGTCTCGACCTTCTCGACATGGTCGAAGTAGCCTAAAAGCTTCTTGGGGCTGTTCTTCAGCCGGTTGAAGGTGAACAGGATGTCGTCCGACGTGAACTCGCGCTTCTTCATGATGCCCGGCTTCTCCGGGTACATCACGCCCTTGCGCACCTTCATCTCGACGCGCAGCGGGTCCTGCTTCCACTCCCAGCTCTCGATCAGCTCGCCGCGGATGGAGTCCGTCGGCAGCCAGGCATCGGGAATGTAGTTGTAGGGTCCGCCCGCCTTCTTGCTCTTGGACATGTCGCCGGCGAACAGCTGCTCGTAGAACAGGCCGGTGTCGTGGTTGAGCTTCCAGTTGAAGTCGGCGGGATCCCACGACAAAGCCGAGATCGTCACATAGACCGTGCCGATCTCGAGTGAGCCGCCGTACTGAGGCTTCTCGCCGTTCTCCGCCGATGCTCCGCCCGCCGCCATCATCATGGCTCCGGCGAGCAATGCTCCTTTCAGTGTCCTCATCTCGCTCCTCCCTTCCTTTCCGTCATCCCGACCGAAGCCGCGCGCAGCGTGGCGTAGCGCAGGGACCTGTTCTTGTTCGCCTGCTGCGAAGAGGAGGTCCCTCGACTTCGCTTCGCTCCGCTCGGGATGACGGTGGATAGCTCACCTGCTCCCCCGCATGCGCGGATCCAACAGGTCGCGCAAGGCGTCACCGAATACGTTGATGGCGTAGACCACGATGGTGATGCAGAGGCCGGGCGCCAGCGCGAGCCACGGCGCCATGTACATGTACGAGCGGCCCGAGCCCGACAGCATGCCGCCCCAGGTCGGCGCCGGCGGCGGCACGCCGAGCCCCAGGAACGCCAGGCCCGATTCGGCCAGGATCACGGCGCCGACGCGGGTGGTGAAAAGCACGATCACCGGCGCCATGACGTTGGGCAGGATGTGCCTCCATAGAATGCGCAGCAGCGAGGCGCCGGTCGATTGCGCGGCATGGACATAGGCGTTCTCGCGCACCGACAGCACGGCACCGCGGATGATGCGGCTGCCGCCGATGCCGTAGAGCAGGCCCAGCAGCACGATCACCGGGCCCATGCCGGGACCGACCACCGACACCACCACGATCAGGATGATGAGGTCGGGGAAGCTCATCCAGGCATCGACGAAGCGCTGCATGACCATGTCGAACTTGCCGCCGAGATAACCCGACACGATGCCGATCAGGATCGATACGACAGTGGCGAGCGCCGCGGCGCTGAGGCCGATGATCACCGAGAGTTGCGCGCCGTAGAGGCAGCGCGAGAGCATGTCGCGGCCGAGATTGTCGGTGCCCAGCCAGAACTTCTCCGACGGCGGCTTCAGGCGATTGATCGGGCTGATCTGGTTGAAGCCGTAGGGCGCCAGCCAGTCGGCGAAGATGCCGGCGAACAGGAACAGCACGCAGATCACGAAGCCGAAGGCGCCCAGCGGCTTGTCGCGGAACAGCCGGCCGATGAAGGAGATCGTGCCGCGACCGGGCAAGCGGCGGCGGCGTCCTGGAACAGGCGCGGACGGGCGGACGGTTTCGGCGACCGCGACCATCAGCGATACCTCACCTTGGGATCGAGCAGGCCGTAGCTGAGGTCGACCAGCAGGTTGATCAACACCACGGCGACGCCGACGATCAGGAACACGCCGGTGATGATCGGGTAGTCGCGGGTGCTCACGGCCTCGAGCAGCAGCAGGCCCATGCCCGGGATGACGAAGATCTGCTCCATGATGACGGCGCCGCCCACCAGCACGGGCGCCTGCAGGCCGACCAGGGTCACGACCGGGATCAGCGCGTTGCGCAGCGCATGGCGCAGGATGGTGGTGCGCGTCGCGAGTCCCTTGGCAAGCGCGGTGCGGATGTAGTCCTGGCGCATCACCTCCAGCATCATGGTGCGGGTCAGCCGCATGACGACGGCCGAGAAGGCCTTGCCCAGGATCAGCGCCGGGATCGCCATCTGCGCCAGGTTTCGGAGCGGATCCTGGGTAAAGGGGATGTACTTCACCTCGGGCGACCAACCCCACCAGATCGACGGGAACACCATCACCAAGGTGCCGACCCAGAAGCCGGGCAGCGCCAGAGCGAGGATGGCGAAGGAGCGCGTGACGTAGTCGCCTACCGTGTCCTGGCGCACGGCCGAGTAGACGCCGATCGGGATGCCGACCAGCAGCGCCACCACCAGCGCCATGACGCCGAGCTCGAAGGTGATGGGCAGGCGATGCAGCACCTCCTGCATCACCGAGCTGTTCTGCCACAACGACTTGCCCAGGCTGCCCTCGAGCACGATCGCGCCCAGCCATTTGAAGTACTGGCTGACCATCGGCTGGTCGAGGCCGAGCGCCGCCTCGAGCTGGGCGCGGCTCTTCTTGTCGGCGCCGATGTCGTTGGACGACAGCATCAGGTCGATGATGTCGCCCGGGATCAGCCGCACGGTGATGAACACGATCAGGCTGGCGAACAGCAGCGTCGGGATCATCGCCAGCAGGCGGCGGATGATGTAGGCCTGCATCAACTCACTCCTCTTCCGGACCGCGCGCTTCCAGCGCGCTCATGAGC
>JAEZHS010000558.1 GCA_023436825.1 Pseudomonadota bacterium
GACCGACACACTCGAGTACCTGCGCACGCCTGCGGCGATTCGCGAGCGGGCGGAGGCGATGCTGAAGTACGCCGAGGACGGGCGATCCGCCTGGTTCTCGATCGATCCCAACGGGCTCGAGGCCGCGGTCCAGGCGACGCTCGCGGTGACGCGGCAGCGCTTCGCCAATCCGGCGGCGATCCCATTCCATTCGCGCTGGCGGCATTTCGAGGCCGGCGGCCGCGACCGCTGGCCGGCGCTGGCCGAACGCCTGGCCGGTCTGCCGAAGGAGGAGATCGCGCGCCGGCGCATTGATCTCGCGGTCGTATCGGTGCTGCTCGACGCCGGCGCCGGGCCGGCATGGTCATATCGCGAGCCCGGCACGGGCGATACCTATGCGCGCTCCGAGGGCCTGGGTGTCGCGAGCTTCCACATGTTCGCCAACGGCGCGTTCAGCCGCGATGCCAAGGGCGATCCGCTGCGCGTCGATGCCGAGCGTCTGGCTGTGCTCACGCCTATGGACATCGCCATGGGCTTCCAGGTGAAGGCGCACAATCCGCTGACCGGACTTGAAGGCCGTGCCGACCTCTTGCGCAAGCTGGGCGGCGTCGGCCTGTCACGGCCGGGCGATCTGTTTGATATCGTCGCCGGCCCTGAGGTGAGGGCAGCGACCATCCTGGCCGCCGTGCTCGACAAGCTGTCGCCGATCTGGCCGTTGCCCATGGGCGACGTCTGGCAGCACGCCGCCATCGGCTGGGTGCCGTTCCACAAGCTGTCGCAGTGGCTGTCCTATTCCCTGGTCGAGCCGCTTGAAGGCGCGGGCCTCGAGGTCGCGGCGCTCGATGAGCTGACCGGGCTGCCCGAATATCGCAACGGCGGCCTGCTGGTCGATGCCGGGGCGCTCAGGCCCAAGCAGAAGGTGCTGCTGGAGAAGGCATTTGCCGTCGGCGACGAGCCGATCGTCGAATGGCGGGCGTTGACGGTGGCGCTCCTCGATCGCGTCGCTGGCCACGTTCGCGGCCATCTTGGGCTCGATGCCGCTCGTCTGCCGCTGGTGAAAGTCCTGGAAGCCGGCACCTGGTTCGCCGGCCGCGTACTTGCCGCCGAGCGCCGCCCCGGCGGCGGTCCGCCGATCGCCATCGTGAGCGACGGTACAGTGTTCTAGGCTGCGCTCAGGATGACAGGGTTATTTGGGGAGATGTTTGAGATGTCGTTGCCGCATTCGATTCACGTCGTCAGCCATCCGCTGGTGCAGCACAAGCTCACCAAGATGCGTGACCGGGAGACGTCGAGCACCAACTTCCGGCGCCTGCTGCGTGAGATCGGCCTGTTGCTGGGCTACGACGCCACCCGCGACCTGCCGCTGGTCGAGCGCGACATCACCACTCCCATCAAGGCCATGAAGGCGCCGTTGCTCGAGGGCAAGAAACTGGTGGTCGTGCCGATCCTGCGCGCCGGCCTCGGACTCGCCGAGGGCATCATCGATCTCGTGCCGCTGGCGCGTGTCGGCCATGTCGGGCTTTATCGCGATCCCAAGACGCTGCAGGCGGTCGAGTACTACTTCAAGATCCCGCAGGACATCTCCGATCGCGACGTCATCGTCTGCGATCCCATGCTGGCGACCGCGCACTCCGCCATCGCCGCCGTCGATCGCCTGAAGGAGTCGGGCGCCAGGCGCATCAAGTTCATCTGCGTGCTGGGCTCCGAGCAGGGCGCGCGCGCCTTCGCCGAGGTCCACCCCGACGTGCCGGTGTTCGCGGCAGCGATCGATGCCAAGCTCAACGATCACGGGTATATTGTCCCCGGCCTGGGCGATGCGGGCGACCGCCTGTTCGGGACCAAATAAAATGGGGAGAGAACGCCAATGTCACCCGACCTCAAGTATCTGCTCTTCTCGACCATACTGTGTTTCGTGCAGGTGCTGATCGCCGCCACCGGCGCCAACCAGCAGGTCGGCCTGCCGGCCCTGGCCGGCAACCGCGAGAACCTGCCCGAGTACAGCGGCTGGGCCGGCCGCGCGCGGCGCGCCCATCTCAACATGATCGAGAACCTGGTGCTGTTCGCGGCCCTGGTGCTGATCGCTGCCGTCTCCGGCAAGGCCAACGCCACCACGGCGATGGGCGCCATGATCTTCTTCTGGAGCCGGCTCGCCTATGCCGTGATCTACCTGATCGGCATTCCCTGGCTGCGCACGCTCGCCTGGTTCGTGTCGGTGATCGGCATGGCCATGATCGCCTGGGCGCTCCTCCAGGCGACGTAGGCGGGTCTTCGTCTTCCGGACCGCGCGCGTCCTCGCGCACTCATGATCATACGTGCATGTGAACGCACTCAAGCGCGAGACGCGCGCGGTCCTGAAGAATATGAGCCTCAGTGTTTGGCGGGCGACTGGGCGCCCATTGCCTGCACCAGCAGTTCGACGTCGATGCTGCCGGCCTTTTCGAACACCAGGGTCACCGGGACCTTGGCATCCTTTGCAAACGGCGCCTTCAGCTCCATGAACATGATGTGATAGCCGCCGGGCTTCAGCGTCACAGTGGCGCCGGGCGGGATCTCCACGCCCTTCTCGAGCTCGCGCATGCGCATCACGCTGCCGTCCATCTTCATCTCGTGGATCTCGACCTTGTCCGAGGCGGCACTGCGCACCGCGATCAGCCGGTCGGGCGTCGTGCCCTTGTTGGTGATGGTGACGAAGCCGCCGCCGGCCTTGGCGGTGGGCGGCGTGGCGCGCGTCCACGGCTGGTCGATTTCGAGTGAGCCGACTTTGTAGTTCTGCGCCGACGCAGGCCCCGCGATGAGCGCTGCGGCGGCGACCAGCGAAACCAATCGGATGGACATGACTTGCTCCTCAATGAGACTTGGATTGGGTATCGAGCCACTGGCGGACCTGGGCCAGGTCGGCGACGCCGGGCAGCACGGTCGCCTTGCCGTCGCGATCGATCATCACGGTGCGCGGCAACTCGCCCGCCCATGCCGGGTCGATCTCGTAGCGCAGGCGTTCGTAGAAGCGGTCCGTGAACGACCAGCTTTCGGCCTTGCCCAGGCCGGCCTTGGCCAGCGTGGCGGCCACCCGCTCGGGATCCTGTGGCACCGGGTCGGCCGCGATCAGCACCAACCGGAGATCGGGCCGCTTGGCCTGCAGTGCGCCCCAAAGCGGCAGTTCGACCAGGCAGGGTGCGCAGGTCAGGCCCCAGAAATGGATCACGGTCGGCCGGCCGGCATGGGCCTCGCGCAGCTTCGCCCAGCTTCCGCGTTCGAAGGACTGGGGATCGGCGGCCTCGGCCGACCCGAACGAGACGACGCCGAGCAGCGCGGCAAGAAGACAGAGCAATCTCATGGTTGGTCTCCCAACGGGATCAGGCGATAGCCCTCGTTCTTGGTCAGCCATGACAGGTAGGTGCGCTGCTTGTCGGCGACCAGCAGAGGATGGTCGGACGCATCCGCGGTCTCTGCGACAGTCCGGGTCTCGCTCCACTGCTTGCCGCTGTCCCGGGAGACCTGCCAGCGCACGACGACCTTGTCGCCGTCGAATTCCTTCCATACGAGGTGGAGCGCCGAACCGTTGGCGAGCAGATAGGGACGGGACGGTTGGCGATCGGGCTTCGACAGCGCCCGCGGCGGCGAGTAGGCCGCATCGGCGGAATCGGCGCGCGCATAGAAGAGGCCCTTGCGCGCCGCGCCGTCGGTGAACCAGGCTACGTGGTAGGAGCCGTCAGGTGCGATGGCGATGGTTGGGCCGTGATGCGGGCAGGCCTCGACCTTCCAGTTATCGACACTGACGCGGCGCACCGGGCCCGGCGTGGTCTCGTTCTGGAAGGTGATGACCTCGTGATCGCGCACCGATCCGGGGAAGATGTTGCGGAACACCACGGCTGGGCGATCCGCTCCGGCGAAGGCGAGGCCCAGCCGGCAGCATTCACAGGTGTTGTCGAGCGCGATCGAGGTTTTGCCGAAATCGCCGTCGCCGTCCTCCCAGGCATAGGCGAACGCGGCGCCGGGATAGGCGCGGCCGGCGGCTCGTGCTTTGGCGACGTTGCGCTTGTCGAGCCAGGCCGCGAAGACGCGGCCCGCCGGATCGACGCCTGCGACCTCGAAGCGCTGGCTGGTCGTGTCGGATGTGATCGGGCGGGGGCGCGTGAAGGTCGCTCCATTGTCGCTCGACCGCGAGAAGTAGGCGCGGCCGTTGAAATTCTTGTCCTGGAAGACGCCGAACGTGACGATCAGCCCGCCTTTCGGATCGACCGCGATGCGTGCGCGCGCATCGGGCCCCCAGTCGAGGCTCATCGGCTCCGGAGTCACCATGACGGGCGGCGCGAAGGTCTTGCCGAGATCGGTCGAGCGCAGCGCGGCAACGCGATCGCCCATGGGCCGCGCCAGCCACAGCGTGCCGTCCGGACCGAAGGCCGGCGAGGCGGTGAAGGCCTCTGGCGCGCTGCCCGGCTTGCCGTGTTGATGCTGAGCAGCCACCGTCGAAGCCAACAGGACGAGCGCGGCGAACGGAATGACGATACGCATCAGAACCTCACTCTCAAGCCGGCGATTGCGGTCAGCGGCATTCCGAGCTGGGGAATGGCCGTCGCATTGACCGTCGACCCCTCGAACGACGTCAGTGTGTAGCCGGATGCCAAGTATTGGACGTTGGTCAGGTTCTGGATACTGCCATAGATGTCCACGTCCTTGGCCGGCGACCATCTCACGCCGAGGTCGATCAGGGCCGCTCCGTCGTTCAACTGCGTGTGACCGGTGTCGTTCCAGTAGGGCGGGAAGGCCTTCATCGACGCGGTCAGGAACAGGTTCTCGATCGGCCGCCACTCTACACCGGCCGTGAACATGTAGGTCGGCACCTGGCCGAGCTGCACGCCGGTGCGTACCAGCATCGGATTAGTCGAACTTGTGAGATAGGCCACGGTGTTGGTGAAGCTGCCGATCAGCTTGAGCTGCTCGACCGGCTGCCAGGTCGCGATCAGCTCGACACCCTGGAAGGTGGCGTTACCGACATTTTGGTACTGCCGCACCGTCGTGAAGGCGGGACTGAGACCCGCCGCCGTGACGAACGGCGCCGCGCAGGCCGGGTTGGCGTTGCACACCGTCACGAAGTCGATGAAGTTGTTGAGGTTGTTGTTGAAGTACGTGCCCGACAGCGTGAAGCCCTTCCATTCGAAGTCGAAGCCCACCTCCTGACCGAAGTTCGTCATCGGCTGCAGGTTGGGGTTGATCGTCGTGTAGCTCGTGCCGGCGGCGAACACCCGGTACATCTGGTTTATGCCCGGTGCGGAGAAGTTTCGGTAGATCGCGCCACGCAGCGTCAGCTCGTCGCTGGCATAGAACTTCAGGCCGACGCGCGGATCGAAGCTCGAGGCGCTGGCGTTGGGCACCACGTTGAGGGTGCTCGAGTTCTGGGTGAGCACGCTGGCGTTCATCGCCTGCCAGAAGTCGCCGCGCACGCCCACGGTGATATCGACCGGCACGCCGGTGAAGCGGTATGTGCCCTGGCCGAACACGCCCTGCAGCCGGTGCTCGCCGTTGACGACGAAGGTCGTGGGGGGCGCCGTCGCGCTGGCATAGAGGCTGTTGTAGTCGGTGACCAGCGTGCGCCGCGCATCGATGCCGATCTTGACATCACGCAGGGGACCGAAGTTCGCCTCGTAGAATATCGAGCCGCCCTGGTCGGCGTTGGGCGCGGCCTCGATCTGGCTGACGAACTGGTTGGTCGCGTTGATGTTGTTCAGCGTGTAGCTGCCGCTCGCCACGTTGATGGTGCCGAACGAGCCGCCGCTCACCCAGCCACTGACGTTGATCGAGGACTGCTCGTCGAGTTGGTAGCTGCCGCCCAGCAGGAGGCGGTAGGTCGACCAGTTGTTGTGGGCGAACGTCCAGACCAGCCCGTCCTCGTAGGTCTGGTTGAGATAGGCTTTGGCGAAGAGCTTCAGCTTGTCGCTGGGCGTGAAGAAGGCGCTGACGGCGACGTTGTCGGCCTTCGACGCGGTCGGCACCAGATTGGCGTTCTGGTACTGCGCCGGCGTGAGATTGTAGCCGGAACTCTGAGCATGATTGTAGCTCGCCCCGAGCTTGACCTTGTCGTTGACGACGTAGCTGCCGGCCGCCTCGGCCGTGGCGGTGTTGTAGCTGCCGTAGCTGACGTCGGCCGACGCCCCCGTCTTGGTGGGCTCGCGGGTGACGATGTTTATGACGCCGCCCATCGCCATGTTGCCCCACAGGCTGGTGGCGCCGCCGCCGCGGATCACTTCGATGCGCTCGACGGAATTCTTCGGGATGGCGCTCCAGTTGATGGTCCGGAAATAGGGGTCGTTGATCGGCACGCCGTCGACCATCACCAGCGTGTTGATCGTGGTGCTGGTGCCGAAGCCGCGGATGTTGACCGGCTGAGCCGTCGGATGGAGCTGGCCGGTCGGGATGTTGGGCAGCCACACACCCGGGATACGGTTGACGATCTGGTCGACGCCGGTCTCGGGCGTCGCCTGGATCTGCTCGCGGGTCATCAGCGTGGTGCTGACGTCGAGCTTGTCGAGCGCCGAGCCGCGGCCGGCGCGGCCGGGGATGGGCGGCGGGTTGACGGGCGCCTGCTGCCCGGGCGGCGCAGACGGCGGCGTATCCTGCGCTCGGGCCAACGCAGGGATCAGCGCCAGGCCCGCGAATGCGGCGAACGTCGCCGCGCGAACGGAAAACATGAACAAAACTCCCCAAAAGACGAAGGAACGCGACGCACGGCGAAGCGCGTCGCGGTTTCAGGCGTCAGACGGGGAGGGGTGGCGCTCGCGGTTGGCTGGGTCCGTCGCGGATGCCGACGGACACCAGCACCTCAGCCGTTTCAAGCGGACGTACAGTCGTCGCCGGGCGATCGACGGCAACGAAGGAAGTGGACGGCTCGCCGAGCGCCGGCGCATGGGCGAGGCCCAGGCAGCACTCATGCAGCGTCCCGGCGGTTGCCGGATGCTGGTCGTCGCCTTGCTCGCCGCTGGGCAAGCACATCGCGACCCAGTCGGTCGGCGCACCGCCGCGCATCAGGGCGGCATGGGCCAGCGGCTGCAGGAAATTGAGGGTGATCGCAAACAACGCCGCCGCCAATGCCGCCGCGCGCCAGCCCTGGTCGGAGCGTCTGCGATCCATAGCCGTAACTAGGCACGAACGCGCGTCCAGCGAAAGGGGCGTGTTGTCCTAAAAGGCTTCCTTGCCGAACGTCTCCCTTGCCACAGCAAGGATTTCCCGCGCCAGCGCCGGATCATCGACGGCGCGCGCCAGAGTGAGCGCCCCCACCATGCCGGCATAGGCGGCGATGGCGCGGCGTCGGCGGGCGGCCGGCGTGCCGTGCTTCAGCAGGGCCACGATGCGGTCGACCTGCCGGCGTATCCCCGTGGTCACCGTCCTGCGCAGCGCCGGACCTTGGCGGGCGACGTCGGCGCCGAGCGCCGCCACGACGCAGCCGTTGGCGCGGTCGGCGCGGTGCCGGTCGGACAGGTAGCCGGCGACGAGCTCGGAAAGGCTCTCGAGCCGCTCCTGCCAAGCCGTGCTGCGCTCGACGGCATGCGCCATCGCCTCGGCCATCAGCGCGTCCTTGGAGGCGAAGTGGCCGTAGAAGCCGCCGTGGGTGAGCTCGGCCTCCTTCATGATGGCGTCGACGCCGACGCCGTCGAAACCCTCGCCGCGGAACAGGCGCGCCGCCGCGTCGACGATGCGCTGCCGATTCTCCATCGCCTTCTGCCGGCTGACCCGCATGAAATTACCTCACCGATGCCCGTCGAAATTATATATGACGACCATCATCAAAGACAATATATGACGATCGTCATCAAACACGGAGTTCGCAATGGCCAACCGCACCGCCCTCGTCACCGGCGCCTCCTCGGGCATCGGCGCCGTCTATGCCGACCGGCTCGCCCGCCGCGGCCACGACCTTGTCCTGGTCGCGCGCGACAAGGCCAAGCTCGAGGCGTTGGCGAAGCGCCTGAGGAGCGAGGCGGGCGTTGCGGCCGAAGTGCTGGCCGCCGACCTCACCGACCAGGCGGACCGCGGCAAGGTCGAGGCGCGTCTGAAGGAAGACCGGCGGATCGGGCTGCTGATCAACAATGCCGGCACGACGGTGCCTGGCGGCTTCAGCGAGCCCGATCTCGAGTCGCTGGACAAGCTGATCCGCCTCAACGTAACGGCGGTCACGCGGCTCGCTGCTGCGGTGGCACCACGGCTTGCCGCGGAAGGAGAGGGCGCCATCGTCAACGTGGCCTCGGTGCTGGCGCTGGCGCCGGAAGTCTTCCCCGGCATCTATCCCGCCACGAAAGCCTTCGTGCTGACCCTGTCGCAGTCGCTGCAGGGCGAACTCGGCCCGCGCGGTGTCTATGTGCAGGCCGTGCTCCCCGGGGCCACGCGCACGGAGATCTGGACGCATGCCGGCCGCGACGTGAACACCATCCCCGGCGTGATGGAGGTGGATGAGCTGGTCGATGCGGCGCTGGTCGGCTTCGACCGGCGCGAGCCGGTGACCATCCCGCCGCTGCCCGATGCGGCACAGTGGGAGGCCTTCTCCGGCGCCCGCATGGCGATGCTGCCCAATTTCCGCCAGTCCCACGCCGCGGCGCGCTATCGCGCTTAGTCTCGCCGGACCAGGCCCGCTCTTCGTCTTCCGGACCGCGCGCTTCCAGCTCGCTCATGGTCATGAG
>JAEZHS010000617.1 GCA_023436825.1 Pseudomonadota bacterium
CATGCTGAGGCTGGGCGCCAGGCTCTAGGCCAAGACTAGAACATGATGGGTCCGGCTGGAATCAGCCGGACCCATCATGCCCGGTGAAACCACGATCACCCGCGCGCGCGAATGGGATGAGATGGGACCGCATGCGGTTCCATCTCATCCCATTCCGCTCTAGTCTGACGGCTGCTCGTCGGTGCGGTGGGACCCAGGAAGGTCCCTCTGCGCGAGTCTGCGGCTTTCGGCGACCAGCGTCACGACGTACAGGCTGATGTTGGTCGCGATCCAGATCAGGCCGAACAGGTCGGGATAAGCGAGGGCCATGCCGGCAGCTTCGAACGGCCAGGGCGGCACGAAGTAGAACAGGGCGTTGGCGACCAGGAAGAGGCAGCGCACTTCGGTCAGCCCCATGCCGCCGGTCGCCAAATGAAAGACGCCGGTCGCCTTCATTCGCAGCAGCGACTGCACCGTCATCATCAGATAGGTGGCGAAGCCCAGCATGACGATCTCCGCCCTGATGTAACCCGATGCCGCCAAGCCGATGGCAAACAGGAGTTGCGAGACCACGTCGATCGACTGATCGAGAAAGAAGCCGTAGACCGGCCGCTCGATCCGCCTTGCACGGGCAACATGGCCGTCGAGCGAATCGCCGAGCCAGTTCACGATCAGACCGACATTCACCAGCCACAGCGCGGACGGATGACGTGCCGCGAGCAGGTAACCCGCCAGCGCCACGACCGCGCCGCCGAGCCCGAGCGCCGTCAGCCGGTCGGGTGTCAGCCACAACGGTGTCCTTGGCGTCAGCCACGCCAGCGCCCGCCGCTCGGCGGCCGACAGTAGGCCGCTGTTCGTCCGAGGCGTGGCAGAGGCGGTGTCCTGCGTCGTCATTCTGTCGGAGGCGGGGCGACGTGGAAGCGGGTGGCGCGCGCGCCGCGCCGGCGCATGAACTCCGGGACGAGCAGACTGAACCGGGTCAACCAGAAGGGAACGACCGGAAAGCCGATCAACGCCCTGTTGCGCTGGAAGCCGTCGATGATGCGTGCCGCCGCCTCCTTCTCGGATATCTCGCCAGGGCGAGGGCCGAGATGGATGCGGGCCATGGCGGTCTCGACGAAGCCCGGGCAGGCGACGACGACCCTTACTCCGTGAACCTCGACCGTATCGCGCAGCGCCAGGCCGTACGAAACCAATCCTGCCTTGGAGGCCGAATAGGCGGGAGCGTCGGGAAGCGGCACGAACCCGGCGAGCGACGACACGAGAATGACGCCACCGCGGCGACGCTGCCGCATGGCGGGCAGCACGGCATGGACCGTTGCTATCGTTGCCAGGAGATTGATTTCGAGGACCTGTCGGGCAGTGTCGCCGCTCTCCGTGACCTGCTCGGCACGCCGGCCGTCGAGGATGCCGGCGTTCGCGACCAGCAGGTCCGTGGCGTGATCGCGGTCGAACGCGTCGAGGAACGCCGTCAGCCGGTTGGTGTCGCGGATATCGAGGCAGCCGGTCCGGCACGCGCTTCCGGACCTGGCGCAGTCCGCCGCTACGGCGGCCAGTCGATCCTCGTTGCGACCGATGAGGCCCAGCACGCGGCCGGGTGCGCTCAGCTGCCGGGCAAGTGTTGCGCCGATGCCGCTCGAAGCACCCGTGATAACGATCGCCTTGAAGTCCACGTGCGGTCGCCCGTCATGTCCGTCGTATACGGCCCACAACTTACCGCACCGGCGGCGAATGCGCTCTAGCGCTTCGTGACCAGGGAGACGAGAGGAGGGCCGTTGCGGACAGCGACAAGTTCCTCGGCAACGACGTCGAGTACGGCATCGATCTGCTCGGGCGTATGTTCGCTCGTCAGGAAGAACCGCAACCTCGCCTGATTCTCGGCAACACCGGGGAAGAAGGCCGGCACGACATTGTAGCCGCGCGCCAGCAGACGCTCGGACAGGATCACGGCATGAGGCGAATTGCCGATCATGATGGGAACCACGGCGGTGCCGATGCTGAGGCCGGTATCGAGGCCGCGTACCTTGGCGCCATGCAGGAAGGCACGGCCGTTCTCGCGCAGCTTCGCCAGCCGCCACGTCTCCTGCTGCATGATGTCGATCGCCGCGTGAGCCGCCGCCGCGACCGGCGGCGACAGGCCGACGCTGAACACGAATCCGGGCGTCGCGTCCCTCAGGATCTCGATCAAGGGCCGGCAGCCGGCGATATAGCCGCCCATGGCGGCCAGCGCCTTGCTGAGCGTGCCCATCCAGATGTCGACGTCGGCAGGGTCGATGCCCTGCTCCTCGGCGATGCCGCGGCCGGTCGTGCCCAGTACGCCCACCGAATGGGCCTCGTCGACCATCAGCCAGGAATCGTACCGGCGCTTGAGCTTGATGAGGGCGGCCAGGTTCGGCATGTCGCCATCCATGCCGTAGAGTCCCTCGACAACCACCAGGGTGCGGCGGTGCCGTGCCCGGTTGAGGCGAAGCGCCCGCTCGAGCGCCTCGAGATCGCCGTGCGGGAACAGGATCCTCTTGGCCCCCGACAAGCGCACGCCCTCCACGATGCTGTTATGGACGACGGCATCGGCGATCACCAGGTCCTCGGGCCCCATCAGGGCACCGATGACCGAGACGTTGGTGGCATGGCCGCTGACGAAGGCCACGGCGTCTTCCGTGCCGTGCAGCCGGGCCAGCGCGGCATCGAGGTCGCGATGGATCTGTCGCTCGCCGCCCGACAGGCGGCTGGCGGACACCGACGTCCCGAAGAGCTCGATGGCGGTCTTGGCGGCGGCGGCGACGGCCGTGTGCCCATTCAGGCCAAGATAGTCATAGGAGGAGAAGTTGACGATGGTGCGCCCGTCGATCGAGGTTGTGGCGCAGGCGCGCCCATCGTGGAGACGATAGAACGGGCTGGCGATGCCAGTGATGTCACCGACGGCGCGTTTGACCCTCAGGATTTCGTACTCCGGCAAATCGTCGAAACGCGTTTCCGAACGCTGCGGACGCACGGTGGGGCGCGGCAATGGCGGGGCGGTTTGCGCCGCCGCTTCTTGCGGGGCCTTCAGGAAATCGCGTACGCGGTCGACCGTTTCCTGTGCTCCTGTCCGGTTGTACGCGCTCATCGTGGTCCCTCCAGTTCGCGGACTCTTTCGAGCACCGCGGCGACGGCCGCTTGCTGGTCGTCGAGAGCCGTCGCTTCGGCTTCGGTGGCGGCGTGGCTCGCCGCCAGCGCCATGAGGCTGCTGGGCAGCGGCTGCTCGGATTTCTCACCGGTGATCAACGGCAGCAAGCGTCTGGCGACGTCCATGGGGGCGATGCCGCTCGACAGGGACATCATGGGCAGCGTGATGCCGAGCGACTCCTCGACGGTGTTCCGCAGCTCGAGCATCATCAGCGAGTCCATGCCGATCTCGGCGAGCGGACGATGACGGTCGATCTCCTTGCGCGGCAGGCGCAGGACACGGGCAATCTCCTCGACCACGATGTCGGCTAGGCCGTCGATCGCTTCGTCCGGAGGGAGCGTACGCAGGCGTTCGACGATGGCGGCGCCTTCTGCGGTGTGGCGAGTTCCGGCCGATGCGCCGATATTGCCGAACATGGGGCCGCGGACGGCGGCAAGTTCGCGTTTGGCCATGCCCCAGTCCATGCGGGCAATGGCGCAACAGGCGGTCGTCTGCCGACCGTCGCCGTCATAGAGCCAGTCCAGTCTGTCGAGCGCCGTCTGCGCCGTGATGAGGCTCGAGGCAAAACGCTTCTTGAGGGTGGTATCGGCGCCGATGTTGCGCGACAGGTGGCCCGCATCCTCGATGCCGCCCCAGGCGACGGCGAGGGCCGGAACCCCTCGCTTCTGCAGGCGCCGCGCCAGGCCCTCCATGAAGCCGTTTGCGGCAACGTAGTTGTACTGGCCCGGGTTGCCGAACAAGGTCGTTGCCGACGAGTAGAGCAGAAGATAATCGAGGTCGAGGCCGACCACGGCGCGCTCGAGATTGAGGGCGCCGCGAACCTTGGGCTGCATGACGGACTCGATTGCCGCAGCATCAATGCCTTCGATCAAACGATCGTCGAGGACCATGGCAGCGTGGACGATGCCCCGGATCGGGCCTCGCGCCGCAGTGCGCCGCAGGAAATCGGCAAGTGCCGTTCCATCCGAGACGTCGAGCCGTTCGACGGCAACGTCGATGCCGCGGGCGCGCCATGCGTCGACCTTGGTGAGGTCATCCGCGGTGAGCTGGGCGGCGCGGCTGGCCAAGACCAGCTGCGTGGCACCCCGTTCCGCCAGCCAGGCGGCAGTCGAGAGCCCAAAGCCGCTGGTGCCGCCAATGACGACATGGATGGCGTCGGTGGCGACCGGGAATTTGCCGCCGGCGACACTCGACGCACTGGCGTGCCGGGGAGCCGTAACGACGATCTTGCCGATGTGGCCGGACCGTTGCATGAGCCGGAAAGCGTCGGCGATGTGGTCGGCGTCGAAAACGCGGTAAGGCAGCGGCACCAGCTCGCCCGAGGCGAAGAGCGGGATCAGTTCGGCGAACAGCCGGCGTGCCAGATCCTCGTGTTCGCCGATCAGTTGGTCGATGTCGACGCCGAA
>JAEZHS010000691.1 GCA_023436825.1 Pseudomonadota bacterium
GCTTGACGGCTTGCGAGAGTCCTTCGAACGCCCCGCGGGTGTGCGCTTGCACGTCTTCGCGAACCAACAACGAGAGGGAGAAGAGTATATGACCATTCCCGTCGCCATGACCGTCAACGGCAAGTCCGTCTCGGGCAAGGTCGAGGCGCGCACGCTGTTGGTTCAGTTCCTGCGTGAGCATCTCGGCATGACCGGCACCCATGTCGGCTGCGATACCAGCCAGTGCGGCGCCTGCGTCGTGCACGTCGACGGCAAGTCGGTGAAGTCCTGCACCATGCTTGCCGTCCAGGCCGAGGGCGCCAAGGTCACGACCATCGAGGGCCTGGCCGAGAGCGCCGAGAAGCTGCATCCCATGCAGGAGGCGTTCCGCGAGAACCACGCCCTGCAATGCGGCTTCTGCACCCCGGGCATGGTGATGAGCGCCATCGACATGGTGAAGCGCCACAACTACCAGCTCGACGAAGCGACGGTACGCCGTGAGCTCGAGGGTAACCTCTGCCGCTGCACCGGCTACCACAACATCGTCAAGGCGATCCTGGCGGCAGCGCCCGCCATGAAGTCGGCGGGGGTGTAGCCATGACTGCGCAAACCGGAATTGGCGCCCGGGTCAAGCGGAAGGAAGACCAGCGCTTCCTGACCGGGACGGGTCGTTATGTCGACGACCTGCCGCTCGCACGCGCGACCTACGCGCACTTCGTGCGCTCGCCGCATGCCCACGCCAAGATCAAGAGCATAGACACCTCGGCTGCCGCTGGCATGCCGGGCGTGGTCGCGATCTTCACCGGCAAGGACACGGCCGATGCCAAGGTCGGCGGCCTGATCTGCGGCTGGGTGGTCAAGGACAAGCACGGCCAGCCGCACAAGGCGCCGCCGCATCCTGTCATGGCGGTCGACACCGTGCGCTATGTCGGCGACACGGTGGCGATGGTGGTGGCCAACAGCCACGATGAGGCCAAGGATGCCGCTGAGGCGATCAGGGTCGATTACGACGTCCTGCCGGCCAACGTCGATCTTGCCAAGGCGCTCGACAAGGGCACGCCCGAGGTCCACGCCGAAGCGCCGGGCAACCTGATCTACGACTGGGAGATCGGGGTGAAGGCCGATGTCGACGCAGCGTTCGCCAAGGCTGCGCACGTCACAAAGCTCGACCTGGTCAACAACCGCCTGATCCCCAACGCCATGGAGCCGCGCGCCGCGGCGGCGGAGTACGACAAGGGCACGGGCAACTACACGCTCTGGTCGACGTCGCAGAACCCGCACGTCCTGCGTCTGATCCTGTCGGCGTTTGTGCTCGGCATCCCCGAGCACAAGCTGCGCGTCATTGCCCCCGACGTCGGCGGCGGCTTCGGCAGCAAGATCTTCTGTTACAACGAAGAGACGATGGTCACCTGGGCGGCGAGCCGCGTCGGTCGTCCCATCAAGTGGACCGCCGAGCGCAGCGAATCGTTCCAGACCGATGCGCACGGTCGCGACCATGTCACCCATGCCGAGCTGGCGCTCGACAAGGACGGCAAGTTCCTCGCGCTGAAGGTCGAGACCATCGCCAACATGGGCGCGTACCTGTCGACCTTCTCGACCGCGGTGCCGACGTATCTCTACGCCACGCTGCTGGCCGGGCAGTACACCACGCCGTTGATCTACGCCAACGTGAAGGCGGCGGTGACCAATACCGCGCCGGTCGACGCCTATCGCGGCGCCGGCCGACCGGAGGCGACGTTCGTCGTCGAGACGATCGTCAGCAAGGCGGCCGCGGAGCTGAAGATGGATCCGGCAGAACTGCGCCGGAAGAACTTCATCCCGTCGACCGCCTTCCCGTACCAGACGCCGGTGGCGCTGCAGTACGATTCGGGCAACTACCCCCCGATCATCGACGAGGCGATCAAGATCGCCGACTACAAGGGCTTCGAGGCGCGCCGCGCCGAGGCCAAGTCGCGCGGCAAGCTGCGCGGCATCGGCTTCTCGTCCTACATCGAGGCCTGCGGGTTGGCGCCTTCGCAGGTGATCGGCCAGCTCGGCGGCGGCGTCGGGCAGTGGGAGTCGGCCCAGATCAAGTTCAACCCGACGGGCAACGTCCAGATCCTGACCGGCGCGCACAGCCACGGCCAGAGCCACGAGACCACCTTCGCGCAGATCATCTCGGACAAGCTCGGCGTGCCGCTCGAGCAGATTGAAGTGGTGCACGGGGACACGGCGACGACGCCGTTCGGCATGGGCAGCTACGGCAGCCGATCGCTGGCGGTCGGCGGCTCGGCGATCATGAAGGCGGCGGACAAGATCATCGCCAAGGGCAAGAAGATCGCCGCCCACCTCATGGAGGCGTCGGTGGCCGACGTCGTGTTCGAGAACGGCACCTTCAAGGTGGCGGGCACCGACAAGGCGGTACCGCTCGGCCAGGCGGTGTTCGCAGCCTATGTGCCGCACAATTATCCGCTCGCCGAACTCGAGCCCGGCATGGACGAGAACGCGTTCTACGATCCGGCGAACTTCGTCTATCCCGCCGGCACGCAGATCTGCGAGGTCGAGATCGATCCCGACACCGGCGTCGTCGAGGTCATCAGTCACACGGCAGTCGACGATTTCGGCAACATCATCAATCCGATGATCGTCGAAGGTCAGGTGCATGGCGGCATCGTGCAGGGCGTCGGCCAGGCGCTGCTCGAGAACGCCGTCTACGACAAGGAGACGGGCCAGCTCATGAGCGGCTCGTACATGGACTACACCATGCCGCGCGCCGACGACGTGCCGTCGTTCAAGCTCGGCTACAAGGTCACACCCTGTCCGCACAATCCGCTGGGGGTGAAGGGATGCGGCGAGGCCGGTGCGATCGCCGCACCCGCCGCCGTGATGAATGCCGTCCACGACGCGCTGGCGCCCGTTGGTGTCACGCACGTCGAGATGCCCGCCACGCCGCTCAACGTGTGGCAGGCAATCCATGGCGCGCGCGCGGCGGCCGAGTAACGGGAGGATCAGAGATGTACGATTTCCACTACCATCGCCCGAAGACGCTGGCCGATGCGGCCAACCTTTTGAAGGGCAAGGATGAGGCCCGTCCGATGTCGGGCGGCATGACCCTGATCCCGACGCTGAAGCAGCGGCTCGCCAAGCCCTCCGATGTCGTCGATCTCGGCGGCATCAAGGAACTGGCCGGCATCAAGGTCGAAGGCAACAACGTGGTGATCGGCGGCATGACCCGCCACGCCGACGTCGCGAGCTCGGCCGAGGTCAAGGCGGCGATCCCCGCATTGGCGGACCTCGCCGGTCACATCGGCGATCCGGCGGTGCGCAACCGCGGCACGATCGGCGGCTCGGTCGCCAACAACGATCCGGCGGCGGACTATCCGTCGGCGGTGCTGGCGCTCGGCGCCACCATCACCACCAACACCGGCAAGCATGCGGCCGACGGCTTCTTCAAGGGCCTGTTCGAGACGGCGCTTGGCGACGGCGAGCTGATTACCTCGATCAGCTTCCCGAAGGCCGAGAAGGCCGCCTACATGAAGTTCCCGAACCCGGCCTCGCGCTACGCCATGGTCGGCGTGTTCGTGGCCAAGACGGCGAACGGCGTGCGCGTCGCCGTCACCGGTGCGGGCCCCTGCGTCTTCCGCGTCAAGGCGATGGAGGATGCACTGGCCAAGAACTTTTCGTCGGACGCCATCAAGGATATCAAGATCCCGGCCGACGGGCTGAACAGCGACATTCACGCCAGCGCCGAGTACCGTGCCCACCTGGTGAACGTCATGGCCCGTCGGGCCGTCGACGCTGCCAACAAGTAGCCGACGGCTCGGGGAACGGCTAACGTCAAGGGCGCCCAACCGGGCGCTCTTTTCGTTTGTGACGGAGAGGACATGAAGGCTTTGGTGACGGGCTTCGATCCGTTCGGCGGGGACGAGGTGAACCCGTCTTCCCTGGCGGTGGGCAAGCTCAGGAAGCGGATCGCCGGCATCGCCGTCCATACGGCCGAGTTGCCGACGTCCTACGCGAAGTCGGCCGGGGTGCTGCGGACGGCGATCGACAAGGTCCGGCCCGACATCGTGCTGTGCGTCGGCCAGGCCGGCGGGCGTAGCGAGCTCTGTCTGGAGCGCATCGGCATCAACGTGCAGGACGCCCGCATTCGAGATAACGACGGCAAGCAGCCGATCGACAAGCCGGTGGTAAAGAACGGCCCGGCGGCCTACTTCGCCACCCTGCCGATCAAGGCCTGCGTAGCGGCACTGCGCAAGGCGGGCCTGCCGGCGGCGGTGTCGAACACCGCCGGCACCTTCGTCTGCAACCACATCCTCTATTCGCTGATGGACATCGCCCAGGACCATCGCGCGGCTTTCCGCGGCGGCTTTTTGCACATTCCCTACGTGCCTGAGCAGGTCGCCCGGCTGGGCGCCGCGCCGTCGATGGCGGTGGGGGACATCGTGCACGGCATAGAGATCATCCTGGGGACCAGCGCGAGCCAGGTCGAGGATCTCCACACGGTCGAGGGTCGCATCTCTTAGCCGGGACCTTGCCGATCGTCGGCGGGAATCTCATCGCGGCTTTGACGACAATCGCGGGCCGCGGCAGGGCGTGGCCTCTCTCTCTCTCTCAGTGTATGCCCGAGGGCACGTCGCGGTATTCAACGCGGTCCATGAGTCCGTTGGCGAGTGCGATCCGATAGATCGTTTCCGCGAAACGCCGGTCATCGACGAGCATGTCGAGCGACTGGCCTCGCATGTGTCGTGGCAGTTCGTCGATCAGCGCCAGCATCGTTGTCGCATCGAGCAGTACGTTGACGCCGGCCGTCATTGAAAAATCGCCCGGCGTGTAGAGTCTCGTGGCCAGTGTCGCCCCGTCCGGAATGGAACTCTCGAGTCCGACGTCGATCAGCCATCGTTCGGTGTCGCGGCAAAGATCGGTAGTGACCAATCCCGCGACATGGTGCCGACGCTCGATGCGCAAAAGCGAGAAACGTGCCGCGCGCATCGCATCGAGCATGAGCATTTCGTCGGCATCTGACGCCGCGCCAGCTGACTCGGCATAGCGGTCAATGGCACGCGATCGGCCGGGTAGCGCAGTGTGGATGGCGAGATCTAGGGCGTAGGTCAGCTCGTCAATGCCATCGAGCATGAAAGTCCGGCCGCGCGCAAGACCGAGCCGGCGCGCATGGTGCAAGATCGATTCCTGGGATATGAGCTTCTGCATGGCGTGATTGTGACGTCGGCTGATCGCCCGCAAGTGGCGATAGCGCTCAAGCACCTTGGCGCGGTCGGTGGAGGACGGGCGATTCTCTTGGCTGTCGCATTCTAGCGAATTGACTGCGTCGGACATGGCTCTCCACACTTGTCGGTCGAGACAGAGCATCGACCTACAGTCATCTCTGGCTGGTCCGGACGGCAAGGCCAGAAAATCGAGGTATCCACAGCCGGCTTTCGGCGACATTGGGGCGCGCTGCGTTCAAGCGATGGGATGCACCTTAGCCAAGCAGGGACAGAAAGCGCTTGGCGTCGACGCCCGGCGAGCATGCTGTCCCGACGACCGTGACCTCGCCGTTGCGCCGGCCCACATGAATGGCGGGATCCTGGTATTTCGGGGGCGCCGCATCCCGCGCCATTGCCCGGATCTCGAGACTGTATCGATCGGTCCGGGTCCCGTAGCCGGTCGTGAAGTGGGGCGACAGGTTGGTGTGGATGCTGAGATCTCCCGGAGCATAGCTCGGCACCCAGGCGTTGAGGAAGTTCTCGAGGACGTATTCGGTCCCCACATCGTTGTGCGGCAGCGTCGGCAACACGCGCTCGGGTGCCGGCGTGATGAAACCGAGGCCGGAATTGTGCCGAGGCGTGACGGCGTGAAGCGGAATCCACAAGGCGAAGGGAAGCTCCGGCGCGACGGCGGTCGCGTCCTGGTGCGCACCCGCCGCGAGCGGCTTGTCGACCATGTGACGCGCCGTGCAGAGGCCCAGCAGGACCGCGATGTCGGTGCTGCCGCAGATTCTCTCGACCGCGGGCCATGCCCATGAGCGCAACAGCGCCGACACGATGGTCGCAGCCGGCAGATGCTGATCGTGCTGCACGCGCCAGGGGGCGTGCCAGCTTCCGGCATCGGACTCGCCTTCGAGGGAGCGCGCAAACTGCTCGAAGCTCGCGCAGCATGCCGGCAATATCCTCGGCGGCAATGCGCTGCGCAGCATGATCACTCCGCATCTCGAAAGCGCAGCAGCCGCCGCCGTGGGGGCTGCACCTTCCGTGAACGATTGCTCGGGCCATTCGTTCTGAACGTTGGGATGCCGGTCGAGGAGTTCGTCGAAACGCGGTGACTGCATGGGCCGCCAACGTCGGAAACCCGGCGTCGGAAACCCGGCGACGTTGCTGTGACCTCACAGCGCAGGCCCGCCGCCGAGAAAGCGTCAGACCGGTGTGTAGATGACGAGCTTCAGGGCCGGATCGTCAGTTGCCTGGAAGCTTGCATGCTCGAAGCGCAGCAGGCCCTTCTTGGGGTGGCTCATCTGCTTGCGGCCAGAGACCGACGCACGGACGTCGTGCACCTTCCACCAGGCCGTGAACTCGGGGCTTTCGCGGCGCAGACGGGCCAAGAGTTCGACGAAAGCCGGATCGTCCGCCCAGAGATCGTGGGTGGCGCGGAATTGCGCGACTACGCGCCTTGCCTGTTCCTTCCAACCCGTGCCGAACAGGCGCCTGGTCGCGGGCTTGGTCAGGATGATGATGAGGATGTTGCGATCCTCGTCCGGAAGGCGGCTGAAGGCGAAGACCTCTTCGGCAGCCTTGTTCCAGGCGAGCACATCCCAACGGCGGCCAGTGACATAGGCGGGCTGGTTGAGGGTCTCGACGACCCGCCTGATCGCGTCCGGCACGCTCTCGCGCACGAAGACGCGGCGATGCGGGTTGCGGGTGAGGGCGCGCAGATGAGCGTGCTCGACCTTGCTGAGCTTCAGTGCGCGGGCCAGGGAATCGACCGTCGTGACCGACGGGCTGACGGATCGACCCTGTTCCAGGCGGATATACCAGTCGACGCCTATGCCTGCGAGCTCCGCCACTTCCTCTCGGCGCAGTCCCGGCG
>JAEZHS010000099.1 GCA_023436825.1 Pseudomonadota bacterium
GAGCGCGCAGGATGCGCGCGGTCCGGAAGAGCATGAGATGACGTTCACCGCCGTCCCGCGCTCAGCACGGCATTCAGGATCAGCGCGCCGAACGTCGCCGTGCCGATGCCGCCGAGCGAGAAGCCGCCGAAGCTCAGCGTGAAGTCGCCGGTGCCCAGCACCAGGGTGATGGCGGCCACCATCATGTTGCGGGCATCGGTGAAGTCGACCTTGTTGTCGACCCAGATGCGGGCGCCCGCGATGGCGATCAGGCCGAAGATCACGATGCTGACGCCGCCCATCGCCGGCAGCGGGATGGTGTGGATCAGGGCGCCGAACTTCGGGGAGAAGCCCAGCAGGATGGCGAACAGGGCGGCGACGACGAACAGCGCCGTCGAATAGATGCGGGTGGCGGCCATCACGCCGATATTCTCGGCGTAGGTGGTGACGCCGGTGCCGCCGACGCTGCCCGACACCAGGGTGGCGACGCCGTCGCCGAGGAAGGCGCGGCCGATATACGGCTCCATGTCCCGGCCGGTCATCGCGCCGACCGCCTTCAGATGGCCGAGGTTCTCGGCCACCAGGATGAGCGCCACGGGCACGATCAGCACGATGGCCTTGAGATCGAACACCGGCGTCTCGAACTTGGGCAGGCCGATCCAGGCCGCCTGCTCGACCAGCTTGAAGTCGATCGGCTTGCCCCAACCCAGCCCGTTGGTGAGCAGGGCGTAGATCACCGTCGCCAGCACGAGGCCGACCACGATCAGCAGCCGGCGCGTCAAGCCGCCGCTGTACACGGCGACCAGGGCGATGGCGAAGAACGTCACGGCCTGCATCCAGGCGTCGAAGGCGGTGGGCGCCATGTTCTTGATGGGAATGGAGGCGAGGTTGAGCCCGATCACCGCCACCACCGAGCCGGTGACGACCGGCGGCATCAGCCGCTCGACCCAGCCGGCACCTGTCGCCATCACGACCAGCCCGATGACGGCAAGCGCGACGCCGCACAGGATGATGCCGCCCAGCGCCACCGGGATGTTGGGATTGAGCCCCTGTCCGGAGAAGCCGGTGGCGGCGATCACCACGGCGATGAAGGAGAAGGAGGAGCCGACATAGCTCGGTACCCTGCCGCCGACGGCGATGAAGAAGATCAGCGTGCCGACGCCGCTCATCAGTACGGCGACATTCGGATCGAAGCCCATGAGCAAGGGGCCGAGCACCGTGGCGCCGAACATGGCGATGACGTGCTGGATGCCCAGCGCTACCGTCTGCGGCCACGGCAGCCGCTCGTCCGGCGCAACGACGATGCCTTCGACCGGCTGTCTCTCTTTCCAGGAAAACAAGAACTCCCCCATGTGTCATCCGGCGCGGGGGCTACTCCGCGCTAACCGTAGCGAGGGACCTTTAGTGATCAGGAAAGGTCCCTCGGCCTTCGGTCTCGGGATGACAGCATTTTTGCGGCTATGCCACCACCTTGCGATAGAGATGCCAGGTCGCATGCCCGAGGATCGGCAGGATGATGGCGAGGCCCACCAGCAGCGGGATCGCGCCGATCACCAGCCCGGCGGCGATGATCAGGCCCCACGCCGCCATCGGCCCGGGGTTCTCGCGCACGGCGCGGAACGAGGTCGCCACCGCCTGGCGCACGCCGACATTGCGGTCGAGCAGCAGCGGGAAGGACACCACGCTGATCGCCAACACCAGCAGGGCGAACAGGAAGCCCACGCCGACGCCCACGGCCACCATCGTCCAGCCCTCCGGCGTGGTGACGGCATCGCGTGCGAAGGCGATGGCCGAAACCGGCTGATCGGGACCGAGCGTCACCGTGTAGACGAAGTTGGCGGCGGCCAGCCAAAGGCCGAACAGGCCGATGAGCACCAGGCCCAGAGCCATCACCGAGCCGATGGCGGGCGAGCGCACGACGGCGAAGGCGTCGGCCCAGCCGGTCGCGGTGCCGAGCTCGCGCCGGCGGCTCATTTCGTAGAGGCCGACCCCGAACAACGGCGCAATCAGCGCGAAGCCCGAGACCAGCGGGAAGATCAGCGGCAGCATCCCGTAGTCGAAGACGAAGCGCGAGATGATCAGACCGGCGATCGGGTAGATCATGCACAGGAAGACGACGTCGGTGCGGCAGGCGCCGAAGTCGCGCGTGCCCTCGCGCAGGGCCTGGCGCAGGTCGGCGATCCCGATCTTGCGCACCACCGGCGGCGCCATTTCGCGCGCCTCCCAGGCGCCGTCCATGGTGCTCGCCGCCGACCCGATGGCCTGCCCGGTTTCCTTGAGGCGATCCCAACCCCATTCGATGGGGTTCCTGACATGGTGCTGCACGGCCATGGTTGTCTCCTTCCTGACGATCGTTGGAAGGTCGCGGCCCAAGCGTGGCGTCCAGTCGTGGCACTGACGTCAGTCCAAGTCGTCGGCCACCGTGAGCCGCGATCCGCCACAGCGGGGGAGTCTACGCCGATTGGCGGCAGAAGTAAGGTGAAATCCCGAGCGGAGCCGGCGGCAGGCCGGCGCAGTCGAGGGACCTTTTTTGTCGCCCGAGGCAACAAGAGAGGTCCCTCCGCTCCGCGCTTCGCGCTCCGGTCGGGATGACGGCTAATTCAGAAACTTCAGATACTGCCCGACGAAGTCGCAGCCGACGTCCTTGGAAT
>JAEZHS010000125.1 GCA_023436825.1 Pseudomonadota bacterium
CTGTTTTCCCAGAACCAGTGTGGCACACCGATGCCGGGTGGGGGCCGTCCACCCCATCATCCCGAGCGCAGCGAAGGACCTTTCCTGTGGCCTCAAAGGCCCCTCGCTACGCTCGGGGTTACAGTATGCCTAGCCCGACAGCACGCCGTCCTTCAGGGTCACTGTGCGGTCCATGCGCGATGCCAATTCGGGATTGTGCGTCGCCACCAGCGCGGCCATGCCCGTCTCGCGCACCAGGGCCAGAAGCTGGCGGAACACGGCGTCGGCGGTCGTCGAATCGAGGTTGCCCGTCGGCTCGTCAGCCAGCAGGACGCGCGGAGAGTTGGCGACGGCGCGGGCGATCGCCACGCGCTGCTGCTCGCCGCCCGACAGACGACCGGGCCGGTGGTCGGCTCGTTCCTTGAGCTGGACCATGCCCAGAAGCTCGGCGGCGCGGCGGCGTGCTTCGGCACGGGACCGGCCGTTCAGCATCTGCGGCAGCATCACGTTCTCGATCGCCGAGAATTCGGGCAGCAGGTGGTGATACTGGTAGACGAAGCCCAGGAACTGGCGGCGCATCACCGTGCCCTCGCGGTCGCCCGCGGCACCGGCCGACTTGCCGCCGACCACGATGTCGCCGGCGTCCGGCCGCTCCAGCAGCCCGGCGATATGCAGCAGGGTCGACTTGCCGCTTCCTGATTGACCGACCAGGGCAACGATCTCGGCCGGCCGGAGGTCGAGGGTGATACCCTTCAGCACCTCCAGGCGACGATCACCCTGCACGAAGGTGCGCTTGATATCGCGCAGCGACAAGGGAAACGCAGGATCACTCATGACGCAGCCCTTCGACCGGTTCGACGCGCGTGCTGCGCCAGGCAGGATAAGCGGCCGCCGCCAGCGACAGCAGGATGGCGATGGCGACGATGGACAGGATCTCGGTCGGCTGGACGCGCACCGGCGCCGAGGTGATGAACTCGACCTCGCTCCAGCCCGCCCCCGGGCCGCCGGCGTTGGTGAGCGTCACGAGCAACCGGGCAATGCCCTCCATATTGGCGCAGACCAGCAGGCCGAGACCGGTGCCGACGGCCGTACCGACCAGCCCGACCGCCGCCGCCGACAGGAAGAAGGCACGCACGATGGTGCCGGGCGCCGCCCCCATTGTGCGCAGGATGGCGATGCTGCCGCGCTTGACGCGCACCAGCATGGTGAAGCTTGCCACCACGTTCATGGCCGCGACCACGACGATCAGGGTGAGGATGATGAACATCATCACGCGCTCGACCTGCAGGGCGCCGACGAAGCGGGCGTTGAGGCCGAGCCAGTGCGCGACCCGGAGATCGTCGCGGCCGAGCGCCTTGCGCAACTCCTCGGCGAACTGCGGCGCCACCTGGGGATCAGCGATGTCTAGGTCGATTGAGCTCACTGCTTCGTCGCCGTATTCGAGGTCGCCCTGCAGCATCGGCAGGGGCACGAAGACGAGGCCGTTGTCGAACTCGTAGCGGCGCGTAATGAAGCTCGCCAGGACCTCGTAGTCGGAGTAGCGCGGCGAAATCGCGCCGTTGTCGTTCACCCGGTGCGTCACCAGGGTGATCTTGTCTCCGATCCCGAGGTTCAGGGCCTGCCGCAGGCGCTCGCCGATGACGACGCCGGGGCGCGTGCCGAAGGCGCCAAAGTCCCCATGCACGATGCTCTTGGACACCATGTCCCGCCCCTGCAGGTCTTCCGGCCGCACGCCGCGCACCAGGGCGCCGCGCGTCTGGTTGTTGCCGGAAGTAACCAGCGACTGGCGCTCCAGGGTCAGGTTGACGGCGCGCACGCCGGGGAAGTCTTTCAGCGTGGCCAGCAGCTCGGGCGTCGCCTGCACCATGCCGCCATCCCGGGCAGTGATCACGATATGGCCGTTGAGCCCGATGATGCGGCCGAGAAGCTGCTGGCGGAAGCCGCCCATCACCGACAGCACGACGATCAGCGTCGCCACGCCGAGCGCGACGCCGATCAGCGAGAAGATGGCGATGAACGAGACGAAGCCCTCGCGCTGCCGGGTCGCGAGATAGCGCCAGGCCAGCCAGCGCTCGACCGTGCCTGCGCGGTCACTCACGGTGCAGTCCTTCCACCGGGTCGAGCCGCGCCGCCTTCGCCGCCGGATAGAGCGAGGCGACCAGCGCGAAGATCAGCGCCATGACGGCGATGACCACGATCTCGCTCCACTCGATGCGCGAGGGCATCTCGGCCAGCAGGTAAAGCGTCTCGTCGAACAGCACGATATCGAAGGTGCGCTGCAGCCATTGGCGGATGGCCTCGATGTTGCGGGCGAAGGCCAGCCCCAGCACGACGCCCAGGAAAGTGCCGATGCCGCCGATCGCCATGCCGTCGAGCAGGAAAACGCGCATGATGGCCCCGCGCGTCGCCCCCATGGTGCGCAGGATGGCGATGTCCGCGGTCTTGGTGCGCACCAGCATCACCAGGCTCGAGACGATGTTGAAGGCCGCCACCAGCACGATCATCGAGAGCACGATGAACATGACGTTGGTCTGACCCTGGATCGCGGCGAAGAAGCCGATATTGGCCTGCCACCAGTCGAACACCCAGGCCTGAGTGCCGACGACCTGCGAGAGCTGCCGCCGGGCAGCGGCGATCGACGCATCGTCGGCCACGAAGACTTCTATGCCCGTGACCTTGTCGCCGTAGTTCAGCAGGCGCTGCACGTCAGGCAGCGGCGCATAGACGAAGTTGGCGTCGTAGTCGTACATGCCGGCACAGAAAATCGCCGCGCCCCGTGCCTGCCCGGCCCGCGGCACGACACCCAGCGGCGTGGCCACCTCGACCGGCGAGACGAGCTGCAGGCCGT
Source organism: Pseudomonadota bacterium (assembly GCA_023436825.1). The sequence goes on from JAEZHS010000125.1 coordinate 2,828, forward strand.
CGCCGACCTTCAGCTTCAGCAGGTCGGCCAGGCGGCGGCCGATCACGACGGAAAAGTCCTTGCCGAAGTCCTTCAGCGAGCCCCAGTCGATCGGCTTATCGTCGTCCGCACGACACAGGCCGCGGTGGCGGTCGCGCAGCTCCGCCGGCCCCTCGATCGCGGCGGAGAGCGGCGTACGCGCCCTGAAATCCTCCGGCCGCACGCCGCGCAACACCACGCCCCTGACCTTGTCGCCGGCCACGGCCATGATTTGGCCCTCGGCGGTCGGCGTGGCGCTCAGCACGCCCGGCACCTTCGTCATTGCAGCCAGCAGCTCGGGCGCGGCGTCGATGCCTCCCCGGGTGCCCTGCACCCCGAGCTGGCCGCTGATGCTCGACATCTGGCGCAGCATCTCGAAGCGAAAGCCGTTCATGACTGACATGACGACGATCAGGGTGCCGACGCCCAAGGTGATGCCGACCAACGAGAAGGCGGCGATCACCGAGATGAAACCCTCCTCGCGGCGGGCGCGCAGATAGCGCAAGGCGATGAGGCGTTCGACGGCGGCGAAGGCCATGTCTCAGCCGAAGCGCTGCACGACCTGGTCGAACGGCACTTCCTCGCGCTTGCCGGTCTTGCGGTCCTTGACCTCGGCCTTGCCGGCCGACACGCCCTTGGGGCCGACGATGACCTGCCAGGGGATGCCGATCAGGTCCATGTCGGCGAACTTGGCGCCTGGCCTCAGGTCGCGATCGTCATGCAGCGCCTCGATGCCCTTGGCGGCAAGGCCGTCATAGAGCTTCTGGCAGGCGCCGGAGACTGCGCCGTCGTCCGGCTTGAGGTTAACGAGCGCCACCTTGAAGGGTGCGACCGATTCCGGCCAGACTATGCCCGCCTCGTCGTGGCTCGCCTCGATGATGCCGCCGACCAGACGCGACACGCCGATGCCGTAGGAGCCCATCTCGACCGTGATCTGCTCGCCGCCCGGACCGGCCACGACCGCCTTCATGGGCGCCGAATACCTGGTGCCGAAATAGAAGATATGGCCGACCTCGATGCCGCGCGCGGCCAGCCGCTCGCCCTCGGGGATCTTCTCGAAGGCGGCCTTGTCGTGCATCTCATCCGTCGCGGCATAGAGCGACGTCCACTCGTTCACGATCGGCTGCAGGTCGGAATCGTAGTCGATCTTGCGGCTGAGGATGTCCTTGTCGACCAGGCCCTTGTGGCAGAACACGGCGCTCTCGCCGGTATCGGCCAGCACGATGAACTCGTGGCTGAGGTCGCCGCCGATCGGACCGGTGTCGGCGCGCATCGGGATCGCCTTCAGGCCCATGCGGGCGAAAGTGCGCAGGTAGGTCACGAACATCTTGTTGTAGGAGTGGATGGCGCCCTGCTTGTCGATGTCGAAGGAGTAGTTGTCCTTCATCAGGAACTCACGACCGCGCATCACGCCGAAGCGCGGGCGCACCTCGTCGCGGAACTTCCACTGAACGTGATAGAGGTTCTTCGGCAGGTCGCGGTAGCTCTTCACGCCGTCGCGGAAGAGTACGGTGATCACCTCCTCGTTGGTCGGCCCGTAGAGCATCTCGCGATCGTGGCGATCCTTTATGCGCAGCATCTCGGGGCCGTAGGCGTCGTAGCGGCCGCTCTCGCGCCACAGGTCGGCCGACTGGATGGTCGGCATCAGCACCTCCTGGGCGCCCGAGCGGTCCTGCTCCTCGCGCACGATGCGCTCGATGTTCTTCAGCACGCGGAAGCCCAGCGGGAGCCAGGCATAGATGCCGGCGGAGGTCTGGCGGATCAGGCCGGCGCGCAGCATCAGGCGGTGCGAGACGATCTGCGCCTCTGCCGGGTTTTCCTTCATGGTCGGCAGAAAGTACTGACTCATCCGCATACTGGTTCGATCCTTGCTGGGCTGGCGGGGTGGCGGCGGACTGTAGGAAACGGGGGGTGTAAAGGCAAACTGGGTGGCAATCACGTTCTCAACGCCTCAAGCCCTCTCCTGCTCCACGGCCCTCATGCTCCTCCCCCCTCGGGGAGAGGCCGGGTGAGCGGGTGATGCAGGAGACAATCTTCGTGTTGCCCCCTCACCTAGCCTCTCCCCCAAAGGGAGAGGAACATGAGGGAGTGGAAGCGGAGAGACGCACGCCCGCCCCGGCTAGCTTTGCACAGGCGGATGCCCGCACACTTCACGCGACAACCGGGGAGAACAACAATGCTCGAGCAGATCTTCAAGCTCAGCGAGAACAAAACCAACGTCCGGACCGAGGTCGTGGCCGGCATTACGACCTTCCTGACGATGGCCTACATCATCTTCGTCAATCCGGCGATCCTGGCCGAGGCCAAGATGCCGTTCGGCGCGGTGTTCGCCGCGACCTGCGTGGCCGCCGCGATCGGCTGCTTCCTGATGGCCTTCCTGGCCAACTACCCGATCGCGCTCGCACCGGGCATGGGCCTGAATGCCTACTTCGCGTTCGGCGTGGTCGGCGGCATGGGTCACAGCTGGCAGGTGGCGCTTGGCTGTGTCTTCATCTCGGGCGTCATCTTCTTCATCATCAGCGTGCTGCCGATCCGCGAATGGATCGTCAACGCCATCCCGATGTCGCTCAAGATGGCGATCGGCGCCGGCATCGGCCTGTTCCTGGCCCTGATCGCCCTCAAGAATTCCGGCATCGTCGTCGCCCATCCGGCGACCCTGGTGACGCACGGCAACCTCACAAGCTTCCCCGTCATCATGGCCACGCTGGGCTTCTTCCTGATCGTCGCCCTGGAACGGCGCCGGGTCATGGGCGGCGTCATCATCGGCATCCTGGCGGTGACCATCGTCGCCATTGCCGCCGGGCAGCAGAAATTCGGCGGAATCTTCGACACGCCACCGTCGATCGCGCCGGTGTTCCTGCAGATGGATCTCGCCGGCGCATTCAGGGTCGGGCTGGTGACCGTGGTCTTCGCCTTTCTGTTCGTCGACCTGTTCGACAACACCGGCACGTTGATCGCGCTCGCCCATCGCGGCGGCTTCATGAGGCCGGACGGCACCGTGCCGCGCCTGCATCGCGCGCTGATGGCGGACAGTGGCGCGGCCATGATCGGCGCCGCTGTCGGCACCTCGACGACGACGAGCTACATCGAGAGCGCCTCGGGCATCAACGAGGGCGGCCGCACCGGCCTCACCGCAGCCGTCATCGGCCTCCTCTTCCTCCTGGCGCTGTTCGTGTCGCCGCTTGCCGGCTCGATCCCGGCCTATGCCACCGCGCCGGCGCTGTTCTACGTCGCCTGCCTGATGGTGCGCAGCCTCACCGAGGTCGAATGGGACGACGTGACAGAAGCAGCGCCCGCCGTCATCACGGCGATCACGATGCCCTTCACCTTCTCGATCGCCGAAGGCATCGCGTTCGGATTCATTTCGTACGCCGCAATCAAGGTAGCGACCGGACGCTATCGCGATGTGCATCCGGCTGTCGGAACGCTCGCTGTATTGTTCGTGATCAAGTATGCGGTCATCGGATGATCACATCGCGAGCGCGGACATTTGTTTGTTGTCGAACGATCTTTGCGCTTACAATTGTTCTAATTGAAAGCGCCCGGTCGAAAGAAAAGGTCTTGGCAAGGCGTTAGGTTCCGGCTAAAGAGCCTAGGTCTTGGGCACAGCCCGCGTTTAGGGAGGAGAGCAGCGCAAGCTGCCTGTGACGAGTTTCGGGGGTAGAGGGACGGCGGGCCGAGAGCCCGCTGTTTCTTTTTGAAACAGACAGTTACCTGTCTATGTTGAGAAATCCGATTAAGATTATTCCACCATGCGGCGGAAGCTGAAGACGTCCGCCTGATGGAGGAAATAGAAGGCAATCCACAGCACGGCCGCGACGATCGAGGTGATGATCGCCTTGCGCAGCAGATCGGGCCGTTCAGGAGCGCCGCGCTCCTCGCCCTTGCCGGGATTCTCGACGCGGCGCACGCCAAGCGGCAGCACGGCGAACAGGATCGTCCACCAGATCACCAGGTAGACCATGATGCCGGTGGCCCAGTTCATGGCGCTACCTGCGCGCTGTCATCCCGAGCGCAGCAACGCGTCGATCAAACGTCCCTCGCTGCGCTCGGGATG
>JAEZHS010000516.1 GCA_023436825.1 Pseudomonadota bacterium
CCGACACCAACGTCGCCAAGATCTCGGTGATCGGCGTCGGCATGCGCAGCCACGCCGGCGTGGCGCTCAAGATGTTCGAGACCCTTGCCGCCAAGGGGATAAACATCCAGGTGATCTCGACCTCCGAAATCAAGATCAGCGTCCTGGTGGCCGCCGAGTACACCGAGCTCGCCGTCCGCGCCCTGCACACGGCCTATGAGCTGGACGCCGCCTGAGCGAAGGCCCCACTGATAGCACTGCTTTCGCATAAGTTTCTCTGCTGCTTATGCGAACAAGCCGGGTAGCCGGTTCGGCGCGGGTCTTGCTATAAGCACGCCATGCGCGCCGACCACGCTCATACGACCTGCCAGAATGCCCGCCGCGCGGCGGATTGGCGCGTCTGCGCGTGCATCATCGACCGTAGCTTTGTCGTCATCCGACTCAAGCATCTAGCGGTCTGACCATGGAGAGAACGACTCCTCTGGCCGGACCGCGAATGCTCCTCAAGCGGCTCCGGGACACGATGGCGCGTGCCGAGTCCATCGAGGACCCGCTCGGCGAGGTCGTGCGCCTGGTCGCCAACGAGATGGTGGCCGAGGTCTGCTCGATCTACCTGCTGCGGGCCGGCGAAGTCCTGGAGCTGTTCGCCACCCAGGGCCTCAACCCCTCGGCCGTGCCCCGCACGCGCCTCAGGGTCGGCGAGGGCCTGGTGGGCGACATCGCCGCCCATAGCCGGCCGTTGTCGCTGGCCGACGCCCAGACCCATCCGCAATACGCCTACCGGCCGGAGACGGGGGAGGAGATCTACCATTCGCTGGCCGGCGTGCCGATCGTGCGCGCCGGCCGCGTGCTGGGTGTGCTGGTGGTTCAGAACCGCACGCGCCGGCACTACGACGAAGAAGAGATCGAGACGCTGCAGACCATCGCCATGGTGCTGGCGGAGCTGATCGCGGCCGGTCACTTCGTCAGCCCCAACGAGGTCCAGCAGGTCGACGGCCTCGGCCTGCTGCCGCTGCGCGTCGACGGCGTGCAGCTCACGCCGGGCGTGGCGATCGGCCACGCCGTGCTGCACGAGCCGCGCATCTCGATCCAGAAGGTGGTCGCCGAGGATATCGGCCAGGAGCTGAAGCGCTTCGAGGAAGCCGCACACGGTGTGCGCGAGGATGTCGACCGCATGCTCGAGGCGCACGACATGCAGTCGGGCGAGCAGCGCGAGATCCTGGAGACCTTCCGCATGTTCGTCGACGACCGCGGCTGGCTCGAGCGCGTGCGCGAGGCGATCGGCTCGGGCCTCACCGCCGAGGCGGGCGTGCAGCGCGCCTTCGACGACGTGCGCGCGCGACTCGGCCAGTCGACCGATCCCTACATCCGCGAGCGGCTCTCCGACCTGCAGGATCTCACCAACCGCCTGCTGCTGCGCCTGTCGGGCCGCGTCGCCGCCGATCCGGCATCGCAGCCCGACGACATGATCATCATCGCCCGCGACATGGGCCCGGCCGAGCTGCTCGACTACGATCGCACGCGGCTGCGCGGCCTGGTGCTCGAGGAAGGTTCGGCGATGAGCCACGTCGCCATCGTGGCGCGGGCGCTCGACATCCCGGTCGTCGGCCGCGCGCCCGACGTGCTGGCGCGCGTCGAGCCCGGCGACTCCATCGTCGTCGACGGCGACAACGCCCAGGTCCTGGTGCGGCCGGCCGACGACATCCTGCAGACCATCCACAGCGCCATCGAGGTGCGCGACGAGCGGCGGCGCAAATACGCGGCACTGCGCGGCCTGCCGTCGGCGACGCGCGATCAGGCGCGCATCTCGCTGCACATGAATGCCGGTCTGTTGATCGACATGCAGCATCTCGACGAGACCGGCGCCGACGGTGTCGGGCTGTATCGCACCGAGATCCCGTTCATGGTGCGTTCGGAGTTTCCCGACGTCGATGCGCAGACCTGGCTCTACAGCCGCGTGCTCGATGTCGCCGACGGCCGGCCGGTGACTTTTCGCACGCTCGATGTCGGCGGCGACAAGGTGCTGCCCTATGTCGGCGCCGTCGGCGATGACAATCCTGCGATGGGATGGCGCGCGATCCGCATCGGTCTCGACCGGCCGGCGATGCTGCGCCGTCAGTTGCGCGCCTTGATTCAAGGCGCGAACGGCCGGCCGTTGTCGGTGATGTTTCCGATGATCGCCGAGGTGAGCGAGCTCGTGAGCGCGCGTCGCCTGCTCGATCTCGAACTCGAGCGTGCGAAGCGGCGCGGCCAGGCCGTGCCCGAGCGTCTGCGCGTTGGCGTTATGTTCGAAGTGCCGGCGCTCGCCTGGCAGCTCGACAGCCTGCTGCCCCATGTCGACTTCATCTCGGTGGGAACGAACGATCTCCTGCAGTTCCTCTATGCCGCCGACCGCGGCAACACTCGGCTGGCCGGACGCTACGACAGCTTGTCGCCGCCGCTGCTCCGGCTGCTACATTTTGTGGTGGAAAAGGTGCGACCTGCCGGCGTCGAACTGTCGGTCTGCGGCGAGATGGCAGGCCGTCCGGTCGAGGCCCTGGCGCTGCTGGCCATCGGCGTACGCACGCTCTCGATGTCGCCCGGTGCGATCGGTCCAGTGAAGGCCATGATCCGTTCGCTCGATCTCAACGAAGCGACTGGTTTCATGAACGCTGCGCTTACACAACCAGACAGACCGATGCGTGAGACTCTTCGTCTCTTCGCGGCCGATCACGCGATCGAAATTTAACGATAGGACTCCAACTGTCATTGGGCCTCTGGTAAGACTCCGCACGAGAGGGGACTAGCAGGGGACATCATGCCGGATCAGGTCGATTGGCGTGCGCTGGAACGCGAAGCCTCGCCGGGTCGTGCAGTAGGTCGCTTGCTGCGCGATCAGCGTGAAGCGCGTGGCCTCGACCTTGCGACGGTCGAGAAGAGTCTGAAGATCCGTCGTGCCAATCTCGAGGCGATCGAAGAGGGTCGCTTCGACAAGCTGCCGGGCGCCGCCTACATCCCCGCGTTCCTGCGCGCCTATGCTGCGCATGTCGGGCTCGACCCCGAAAAGGTGATGACCGCCTATCACCTGTCCGGTCCTGTTCCGATCAAGCGTCCCGTCACCCTGCCCGCCGATTTCCCGATTGTGGAAAGGCGGGCGCCGATAGGGCTTGCCGTCCTGACCGTCCTGCTGGTCGTGGGCGTCGGCTATGCCGCCTGGCACTATCTGCCGCGCGAGCAGTCGGTGGTGGCCGAGAAGGTGCCGCCGGTGCCGGATCGCCTGCTGGCCACCAGTCCCAATCCCGCCCCGTCGACCGAGGCCCATCCGCCATCCGCGACCACCCAAGCTCCAGCGGGGCAGGTTGCGGCGGGCCAGTTGACGCCGCCGTCGGGCCAGTCGACCCAGGAAGCGCGGCCCGCGTCCGGCAACCTGCCGCCGGAAGTCTGGCCGGCACGCCGTGAAGCGGCGGCGCCGCCGCCGCCGCAGCCGCCTCAGGGC
>JAEZHS010000263.1 GCA_023436825.1 Pseudomonadota bacterium
CGTCAGGATCAGCTCGCCCTCGTTGGCCAGCCGCACCACCGTCTGCACCGTGCCCTTGCCGTAGCTCGTGCTGCCGACGACGACGGCGCGGCCGCGGTCCTGCAGGGCGGCGGCGACGATCTCGGCCGCCGAGGCCGAGCCGCCGTTCATCAGCACGACGATCGGCACCTCGGGCGTCTTGCTGCCGTTGGCGCTCTTGTAGGTGCGCCGGCTGTCGGGATGGCGGCCGCTGGTCGAGAAGATGGTGCCGTTGTGGATGAACAGCTCCGACACGGTCTGCGCCTGGTCGAGCAGGCCGCCGCGGTTGGAGCGCATGTCGATGATGACGCCGGCCATGTTGTTGCCGAGCTCGGCCCTGGCCTTGTCGATGGCGGCCTTGAGGTTGTCGGTGGTCGCGCTGTTGAATCCCGTCAGGTGGATCAGCGCCACGTCTCCGCGGCGCTCGTAGGTCACGGTGGTGGGGATGATGCGGCTGCGCTTCATGCTCAGCACGTATTCGGCACCCTGCGAGGCGCGCAGCACGGTGATCGAGACCGGCGCCCCGACCGAACCGCGCAGCTTGGCGACGACGTCGCCGAGCGGCCGCTCGACCATCGATTCACCGTCGATCGACAGGATCTGGTCGCCGACCTGGACGCCGGCCTTGGACGCGGGCGATCCGTCCTGCACGGCGCGGATCATGATCTTCTTGTCGTCCATGCGCTCGACCGTGATGCCGACGCCGCCGCCGCCGTCGCGCTGGAAGCGGTTGTCGCGCGCCTCGTCGGGATCAGCGTAGCGGCTGTTGCGGTCGAGCTGCTTGGTGGTGGCCGTCATCGCCTCGCGGATGAGCTGCTGGCGGTCGGTGTGCTGCAGCGCCGGCGAGGCGTCGACGGAACCCGCCATCAACTCGGCCAGCATGCCGCCCCAGGCCCGACCGTCGGTCGGGTCCGCCGGGGTGGGCCGGCTCAGCACTTCGCGGCCGTCGCGCTTGACGGTGAAGGCGCCGTCGGACGTCTCCAGCACCATCGCCGGATCGGCGCTGGCGAAGCCGCGGTAGGTCTCGGTCGAGAGCGTCCGGAAATTGGGCTCGAACAGATGGCGGTCGCCGATCGCCCGGTAGGCCTGCAGGACGACCCGCTCGAGGTTGACGTCGGCGGCTACCGACGGATTGCGGCCGGAGGTGGCCTGCGGTGCGTCGGTCGAGGTCGCACAGGAGACGACCAATGATGAAGCAAGAAGGGCGGCCGCCGCACGCGGCGCCGCCTTACGAAGAAAAGGGATCAGCAGCACTTCCATACCCAGCAACGGCAACAATAGCACAGGCCGTCGGCGGGCGGCCACGTTTTCAGGCTGAGGGGTCGTAGCTCCCGGTCGTCGAAGGCTTGGGAGCGGCTATCCGATGCGCCCACAGGAGCGCAATGACCGCGCCTTTTATGCGAGGCAGGAGCAAAAGTGCAAGAACTACCGAGAGGGGAAGCCACAACGCCGCATGTACCCATAAGGGTGGCTGGCCGCCATAGCGCTCGAGCACGAGCACCAGCGGTACCACTATGTGGCCGACTGCAAAAATCGTGAAGTATGCCGGCGCGTCGTCGGCGCGGTATGGCTCGAGCGCCAGCTCGCAGGCCGGGCAGTGGCTGCGCATCTTGAGGAAGCTCGAGAACAGGCTGCCGGCGCCGCAGCGCGGGCACCTGCCGCGCCAGCCGCGCCACAGGCAGGTCCAGAAGTCCGGCGAGCGTGCGTCCGTGCGTTCCTCGTTCATGCCGCCAAGATGGAGCCTCGCCCTATCGGCGTCGTCGCGACCGTTTGTCCTTTCGCGGGCCCCGCTGCGCGACCGGACGCCGCGGCAGGCGGCGATCGTGGCGGCGGCCGCGCGGCACGGCCTGGCGCTCGACGCGCTCGATGACGTCGACGATCTCGAACAGCAGGCCGCCCGTGGCGATGTCGGCGTCGACCAGTTTCAGCCGCAATCGGTCGCCCAGCCCGAAGGTCTCGCCGGTCCGCTCGCCCACCAGCATCTGCCGGCCCTCGTCGTGGCGGAAGAACTCCTGGCCGAGCGAGCGGATCGGAATCAGCCCGTCTGCGCCGGTGGCGTCGAGCTCGGCGAACAGGCCGAAGCGGGTGACGCTGGTGACGCGGCCGGGGAAGGTGGCGCCGACATGCGCCGCCATGAAGGCCGCGACATAGCGGTCCATGGCGCCGCGCTCGGCCGCCACGGCGCGGCGCTCGCACATGGAAAGGTGCTCGCCGAACTCGGCGAAGCGTCCTTTGTCGGCATCGGGCAGCCCGCCTTCGCCCAGGCCGTAGGCGGCGATCAGCGCGCGGTGCACGATCAGGTCGGGAAAGCGGCGGATCGGCGACGTGAAGTGGGCGTAGCGCGCCAGCGCCAGGCCGAAATGGCCGAGATTGTTGGGGCTGTAGACCGCCTGGCTCTGGCTGCGCAGCATGGTCTCGTTCACCAGGCGCGCGACCGGCTTGTCGGCGACCTGGTGCAGCACGCGATTGAGGTCGGCGGGCCGCAGCCGTGGTCCGGCTGGCAGCCCGACGCCGAGAGTGCCAAGGAACTCGCGCAGCCCTTCGATCTTGGCTGCGTCGGGCTGGTCGTGCACGCGGTAGAGGCAGGCGGTGTGGCGCTGCTCCAGCGCCTGGGCGGCGGCCACGTTGGCCAGCACCATGAACTCCTCGATCAGCTTGTGGCTGTCGAGCCGCTCGCGCACGCCGATCTCGGCGATGCGGCCGTCGTCGCCCAGGGTGACCTTGCGCTCGGGCAGGTCGAGGTCGAGCGCGCCGCGCTTTTCGCGCGCCGCCAGCAGGACCTTGAACGCGCCGTAGAGCGGCCGGATGACGTTGCCCATCAGGGGCGCGATCTCGGCGTCGGGCATGCCGTCCTGGGCGCGCTGGACGCGGGTGTAGGTGAGCCGCGCCGCCGAGCGGATCATGGCGCGGTGGAAACGGTGGCGCTTCAGATGGCCGGCCGAGTCGATCCACATTTCCGCCGCCAGTACCGGCCGGTCCTGGTTCGGCACCAGCGAGCACCAGTGGTTGGACAGCGCCTCGGGCAGCATGGGCACCACCCGGTCGGGGAAGTAGACCGAGGTGCCGCGGCGGTAGGCGGCGCGGTCGAGCGGCTTGTCGGGCCGCACGTACCAGGCGACGTCGGCGATGGCGCCGAGGATGCGCCAGCCGCCGGGGTGGTCGAGATCGGGCTCGGCGAACACCGCGTCGTCGAAGTCGCGGGCATCCTCGCCGTCGATGGTGACCAGAGGCGTGTCGCGCAGGTCGAGTCGGTGGCCCAGCGGCGCGGCGCGGGCGCGCTCGGCTTCCTCGAGCGCCGCGGCCGGGAACTCGACCGGAATGTCGTTGGCGGCGATCGAGATCAGGCTGACGGTGCGCGGGTCGCTCATGGCGCCGACACGCTCGATGACGCTGGCGCGCCGGGCCAGCGCGCCGCCCGCCGGCTCGACCCAAACGATGTCGCCCGGCTCGGCGCCGTTCTTGTCGGCCGGCCGGATGTCGAAGCTCACCTTCAGCTTGCGGTCGGTCGGGGTCACCAGGCCAATGCCGTTGCGCCCGTCGGGCTCCTCGTAGAGGCCCAGCACCTTGCGCGGCGCGCTCCCGAGCAGGCGGATGACTCGGGCTTCGTAGGCGGCCTTTCCGCGGCGCTTCAGCGAGGCGAGGACGCGGTCGCCAACCGCCGGGGCGACGCCGCCGCGGGATGCCTGCGGGACGATTTCGATGCGGGGCGGGGGGCCGTCTTTTTCTTCGTCGTGGCGGCGCGGCGCGGCCAGCAGATGGCCGTCGTCATCGACCCGCACGATCTCCAGTACGGTGATGTCAGTCAGTGCTTTTGGATCCTTGAATGTCTTGGCGCGGTCGGCGGCGATGTCGCCTGAATCGCGCAGGTCGCGCAGCAGCTCCTTGAGCTCGATGCGCTGGTCGCCCTTCAGCCCGAAGGCGCGCGCGATCTCGCGCTTGCCCACGGGAGTGGCGCTCTCCTTGATGAATGCCAGCAGTTCGTCGCGGGTCGGGACTTTGCCCTTAGCCATCGGTGCCGGTGCGCGGCGGCGGCTCGCCCTTCGCGGCTTTGGCCGACTTCTTCTTCGGCGCCGCTTTCTTCTTCGCGACCTTGGGCTTCTCGCCGGCGTCGTTGGCCGCGACCGGTGCCGCTTTCTTGACGCGCGCCGCCTTGGGCTTCTTGCCGCCACCCTTGGCGGCCCGCTCGGCCAGCAGCGCCACCGCCTGGTCGAGCGTCAGCTCATCCGGCTTGATGTCGCGCGGCACGGTGGCGTTGATGCCGCTGTGCTTCACGTAGGGGCCGTAGCGGCCCTCGTAGAGCTCGACCGGCGCTTCGTCGGCGGGATGGTTGCCGACGGTGCGGATGGGCTTGGCGGCCGCGCGGCCGCGGCCGGTCGCCTTGGCCTCGGCGAGCAGCGCCATGGCGCGGTTCATGCCGATGTCGAGCACGCTCTCGTCTGCCGGGATGGTCTTGTACTTGGTGGCGTGGCGCACGTACGGGCCGAAGCGGCCGACGCCCGCCAGCACGGGCTGGCCGTCCTCGGGATGCGGCCCGAGCTCGCGCGGCAGCGACAGCAGCGCCAGCGCCTTCTCGAGCGTGACGTCGTCCGGGGTCATGCCCTTCAGCAGAGACTGCCGCTTGGGCTTCTCCTTGCCCTCGGGCTCGCCGAGCTGGACGTAGAGGCCGTAGGGGCCGTTGCGCAGGGTCACGATCTTGCCGGTGGCCGGGTCGGTGCCCAGCACCTTGGGTCCGTCGAGGTTGGCGCCGGAGGCGGCGTCGGCGTCGGGATCGACGATGCCGAGCTTGCGCGTGAAACGGCACTCCGGATAGTTCGAGCAGCCGATGAAGGCGCCGAACTTGCCGAGCTTCAGGCCGAGCCGGCCGTTGGCGCAGGACGGACAGTCGCGTGGGCTCTTGCCGCCATTGTCGTTGGCCGGAAAGAAGTGCGGGCCCAGCTCCTCGTCGAGCTTGTCCAGCACCTCGCTGACGCGCAGGTCCTTGGTCTCGCCGACGGCGGCGGCGAAGGCCTTCCAGAACTCGCGCAGCACCTGGCGCCAGTCGATCTTGCCGTCCGAGATCTCGTCCAGCTCATCCTCGAGATGGGCGGTGAAGTTGTACTCGACGTAGCGCGGGAAGTAGGTCTGCAGGAAAGCCGTGACGATGCGGCCGCGGTCCTCGGGCACGAAGCGCTTGCGGTCGAGCTTCACGTAGTTCCTGCGCTGCAGCACCTCGATGATGCTGGCGTAGGTCGACGGCCGGCCAATGCCGAGCTCCTCGAGTTTCTTGACCAGGCTCGCCTCGGAATAGCGCGGCGGCGGCTCGGTGAAGTGCTGCTCGGGGATGACGTCGCGGCGCTCCAGGCCCTCGTCCTGGGCGACGTCGGGCAGGATGGCGTTGCCTTCCTCGTCCTCCTTGCCGTTGTCGTCGTGACCCTCGTCGTAGAGGGTGAGGAAGCCGTTGAACCTCACCACCGAGCCGGTGGCGCGCAGCTGCACGGTCTTGTCGGCGCTGGCGATGTCGACCGTGACCTGGTCGAGCACGGCGCTTTCCATCTGGCTGGCGACGGTGCGCTTCCAGATCAGCTCGTAGAGGCCGAGCTGGTCCTTGTCGAGATAGGCCGCGACGTCCTGCGGCGTGCGGAACAGGTCGGTCGGGCGGATGGCCTCGTGCGCCTCCTGGGCGTTCTTGGCCTTGGACGTGTAGACGCGCGGCTTCTCGGGCAGGTAGCTCTGGCCGTACTTGGCCTCGATCAGGCGGCGTGTCTGCCCGACCGCCTCGGGCGCCAGGGTCACGCCGTCGGTGCGCATGTAAGTAATGAGTCCGACCGTCTCGCCGCCGATGTCGACGCCTTCGTACAGCCGCTGGGCGATACGCATGGCGGTGGCAGCGCCGAGGCCCAGCTTGCGCGAGGCTTCCTGCTGCAGGGTCGAGGTGATGAAGGGCGGCGGCGGGTTGCGGCGGATCTGGCGTCGGTCGATCGACAACACGGAGTAGGCACGGCGCTCGATCTCGCGCTTGGCCTGCTCGGCGCGCTCCTGGGTGTCGAGGTCGAACTTGTCGAGCTTGCGGCCGTCGAGATGGGTCAGCCGGGCCTTCAGAGTCTGCTTCTTGGCGGTGCCGAACAGGACGTCGACCGTCCAGTATTCGCGACTCTTGAAGACCTCGATCTCCGCTTCGCGCTCGCAGATCAGGCGCAGCGCCACCGACTGGACGCGGCCGGCCGAGCGGCTGCCCGGCAACTTGCGCCACAATACCGGCGAGAGGGTGAAGCCCACCAGGTAGTCCAGCGCCCGGCGCGCCATGTAGGCATCGATCAGGTCTTGGTCGAGGTCGCGCGGATGGGCGACGGCGTCCAGCACCGACTGCTTGGTGATGGCGTTGAAGGTGACGCGTTTGACATCGACGCCCTCCAGCGCCTTCTTGCGCTTCAGCACGTCGCGGACATGCCAGGAGATGGCCTCGCCCTCGCGGTCGGGGTCAGTGGCGAGATAGAGCTTGCCGCCCTTGGTGATGGCCTTGGCGATGGCGTCCAGCCGCTTCTGCGATTGGGCGTCGACCTCCCAGGACATGGCGAAATCTTCATCCGGGCGTACCGAACCGTCCTTGGGCGGCAGGTCGCGGACATGACCATAGGAGGCCAGCACGGTGTAGCCGGGGCCGAGATACTTCCCAATGGTCTTTGCCTTGGCCGGGGACTCGACGACCAGTACGTCCATCG
>JAEZHS010000380.1 GCA_023436825.1 Pseudomonadota bacterium
CCCACAGTGGGGTGAAGGTACAGCCGATACTCGTCGATGAGACCAAGGTCGGTCAGGCTTCGGGCAAGCTCCGGTCCGGAAACGGCGATCTCCCCGGCGAGCCGAGCCTTCAGGCCACGGGCCACCGCCTCGATGTCATCCGCGACCAGCGTTGCATTGGGGCCGACCGACTTCAACGACCGGGACACGACCCACTTCGGCTGGCGCCGCCACGCCGCCGCGAATTCGCGCTGCGCTGCGGTCCACTCGGGCCTGTCTTCGTCCCAGTAACGCATGACCTCGTACATGCGGCGGCCGTACACGCTGCCAGCCAGGTCGCGCACGTGCTCGGTCCAGTGACGGAACAGCACGGGGCCTACCTGTATCTCCTCATGGTCGACGTAGCCGTCCAGGGACTGGTTCATTCCAAAGACGAGCTTCGCCATGCGCAAAAATCTCCCCAAGGCGTTTCAGAGTGATGCCGGTCTGCTCCGCGCACTCTAAACTAGATGCCTGAGACTGACATGCCAGAGGGCGATGAATGACGAAACACCGCATCTACTCAATGAGCTTCGCCAAGGTGTATCCCCTCCTCGTCGCCAAGGCGGAGAAGAAAGGACGCACGAAGGCGGAAGTCGACGGGGTCATTCGCTGGCTGACCGGTTACTCGCAAAAGGCGCTCGAAGGCCAGCTCGAGAACAAGACGACCTACGAGGATTTTTTTGCGCAAGCGCCCCGGATGAACCCATCGCGGTCCATGATAACCGGCGTGGTTTGCGGCGTCAGAGTCGAGAACATCGAAGAGCCCATCATGCGGGAAATTCGATACCTGGACAAAATGGTCGATGAGCTCGCGAAGGGCAAAGCCATGGACAAGATCCTTCGGGCATAGATCATTCCATATGCCCCCTTCATCCGACCCGCCGCGGTTCGGCCGATTCGGTGACGGGAAGCGGCCGGAGCATCCATGAGGCTTCCCCTTGCGGGCGTTTTCCGGTCCCTGAAGGGGTTCAACTATCGGGTCTGGGCGGCCGGCGCCTTCGTCTCCAACATCGGCACCTGGGTGCAGCGGACGGGCCAGGACTGGCTGGTCTTCACCCAGCTCACCAACCACGACGCGTTCGCGGTCAGCCTGGTCATGGCGTTGCAGTTCGGGCCGCAGCTCCTGCTGCTGCCTCTGACCGGCTTCGCTGCCGACCATTTCAACCAGCGCCGGCTGCTGATCGCGACCCAGACGACGATGGGCTGTCTCGCCCTGATGCTGGGGCTGCTCACCGTCACCGGCGTCGTGCAGCTCTGGCATGTCTACGTCTTCGCCTTCCTGTTCGGCAGCGCCGCCGCGTTCGATGCGCCGGTGCGCCAGACCTTCGTCGCGGAACTGGTCGGCGAGAACGACCTGCACAACGCAGTGGCGCTCAACTCGACCTCGTTCAACGCCGCCCGCATGATCGGCCCGGCCATCGCCGGCCTGACCATCGCCGCCGTCGGCACGGGCTGGGCCTTCCTGCTGAACGGCGCCTCCTTCGCAGCGGTGCTGGTCTCCCTCGCCTGCCTGCGCCTCGGCACGCTGCGTCCGGCCGCGCGGGCGCATCGCGCCAAGGGCAGCTTCACCGAAGGGTTCCGCTACGTGTGGCGGCGCCCGGACCTCATGGCGATCCTGGTCATGCTGTTCCTGGTCGGGACCTTCGGCCTCAATTTCCCGATCTTCATCTCGACCATGGCGATCAGCGTCTTCCATGCCGATGCGCAAGGGTTCGGCCTGCTGTCGTCGTGCATGGCGATCGGCACCGTCGCGGGCGCGCTGTGGAACGCCGGCCGCGCGCAGCCTCGGTTCGCCTTGCTGCTGAACGGCGCCGCGGTCTTCGGAGTGGGCTGCACCCTGGCCGCGCTGGCGCCGTGCTACTGGTACTTCGCGGCGGCCCTCGTCGTCACCGGCATGGCCGCCATGACGCTGACCAACACGTCGAACAGCCTGATGCAGCTTTCGACCGAGCGGGCCATGCGCGGGCGCGTGATGGCGCTCAGGATCGGCATCGCGCTCGGCGGCACGCCGATCGGCGCGCCGATCGTCGGATGGGTGGCGAACAATCTCGGGCCGCGCTGGGCGCTCGGCGTGGCGGCGGCTTCGGGCTTTGCCGCTGCCGGCGTGGCCGTGTACGCGCTCGCAACCCGGGCGCACCATCGCCGCGCTTCGGGACAGTGACAGGGTCAAGTCATTGCCGGGAGCGCGCCCCTCCGTGGCGCTCATGGGGTCCGCGCTCCGAAGAGCATGAGCCCACTACGCAGAAGTTACTCCGCCTCCAGTGGCGCGCTCCCGGCAAAGACGGTGATTGATCTCAAGTCATCCCGCTCTAGCATGTCCCGGCGCAACGATTGCGCCGCGGCACCTCGAGAGGTCATCGGCCATGGAGATTTCCGGCAAGACAGCCATCGTCACCGGCGCCGCCTCCGGCATCGGCCTTGGGATCGCCACGGCGCTGGCCGAAGCCGGCGCCAACGTGGTGATGGCCGACATCCAGAAGGCCGCGGTGGAACAGGCGGCGCACCTTCTCTCCGGCACCAATAAGCAGGTCCTGCCGGTCCGGATCGACGTCACCCAGCAGCAGTCGGTGATCGACGCGCTGGCCGAGGCGGAGCGCCGCTTCGGCAAGCTCCACATCGCCTGCAACAACGCCGGCGTGCCGATGCACGGCACCCGGCTGGTGGATGTGCCGGTGGCCGACTGGGCCTTCGTCATCGGCGTCAACGTCTGGGGCGTCATCTACGGCATCCGCCACTTCGTGCCGGCGATCCTGAAGCATGGCGAGGCCGGGCATGTCGTCAACACCGCCTCGGTCGCCGCCACGCAGAACCGCCGCGGCACCGACCAGGGTCCCTATTCGATGAGCAAGTACGCTGTGCTGTCGCTGTCGGAGGCGCTGGAGCACGAGCTCGAAGGCACCAATGTCGGCGTGACCGCGCTATGCCCCGGCCCGATCGCCACCAACATCGCGCGCGGCGCGCGCAATCGCCCCGATCATCTCGGCGGTCCACAGGAGCGCCCAACCGACGAGGCGGTCCTGGCGGAGCGTTTGGCGCAGAGCGGCATCGATCCGAAGCTGGTCGGCGAGCGGGTGATCGACGCGATCCGTACCAAGACCTTCTACGCTTTCGTGAGCGCCGTCCCGCGCGACGTGATCAAGGCACGGCACCGCCGCATCGAGGAGGCGCTCGAGACTCGCTGGGCGACGCCGTACTAGCCTGCGCTAACCCCCGCCGGCGCGCCAGAAGCTGATCGACGTCCAGCGGGCCGAGCCGTGTCGGCGCCCCGTCCGATCAGGCGACTTGCGCCTCCGCTCGAAGCTTGCGAACGAGGCCAATGCGTGTATGTGCTTCGACGTCGAGGAGGTCGAGGTCTCGCGCGAGGGTGATGCCGTGATCCTGCGAGTATCATCCGAGACCGCGTGCACCGGCGTAGCGCATCTCCGCCGAATAGAGGAGCACGGGCTCGCCGTCAAAGGCCTGGTCGCTCTTCAGCCAGTGCAGGCCGCGGTCGCGCAGGGCGGCGAAGCTTGCCGAGCAGAGCAAGTCCGACTGCATCCAGATGGTCCTGTCGGGCACGGCGTCGGGCGTCATCGGCGCGGCCTTCATCGCCCGCTCGGCCGGGTTGCCGCGCACCATGAGCCTCGATCTCGGCGGCACCAGCGCCGATATCGCCCTTTTCCTCGACGGCGACCCGCAGTACGGCGTGGGCGAGACCATCGAGGGCGCGCGGACTGAAAGGAAAGACCTGCACGGCATTGAAGTACCCGTCGCGGCGCGGTTCTACGCGCGCGGCAGCATTGGCAACTCCGACCCGGGTGATCGCGTCGGTGGCCTCGACTGTGCCGGGCCTGCCACCGCGCGCTGGCGTCCAGGGCGGCGGGACATGCAACGGTCGAGGGCGATCGTCGACAGACAATTCAGCAGGCAGCGGAGGGACGTTGCTGTCGTAGCCGATTTGCGGTGGCTTCAGCGCGCTGCAGCCCGCAGTGATCATCATCGTCACCACGACAGCCATGAACCGGCATAAGATGTCGATGGCGGCGGTTGGTCTGAGGAGCCCACAGCAACGCTCCGCAGACAAGGATCAGGACAAGCGCCGTTCCTCCAATGAGGACGTTTCGGGAGAGGAGCGCATCGATCTCATCTGGCAGTTCGTCGGCATCTTCGTATTCGGTTTGCGCAACGCATCTGTGACCGAGAGTGCGTTGCGGACGCCCTGACGTTTGGGATCGACTCATCCGCGCCCAAAGGCGCTCGCTGCCGGCCTACATCAGCTCGGAGCCTCGGAAGACGCCGCCGGGATGTTGCTTATGCGCAAAGTGCCGGATGTCCGTGTCGCCCATGGCATAGACCCGGGCAACTTCCTTGAATCCGATTTCCTGCAACTTGGCGGTCAAGGCCAGTTGTGATGATATGTCACGGACTTCGCCGAAGCGCGACAGGTCGATGATCAGGTGGTCGAAGAGCCTGAGCGACCAGATGAGATTGTCGATGCCTTCCATCATCAGGGCGCTGGTGACATTGGTGGAGACGAACACCGCTCCATCGAGATCGGACCAGTCGAGCCGCAGGACATCCGGGAAGAGGCCATAAACCAGAGACAGATTGCCCGTGTCGAAGCCCTGCTGCGGTAACGCGCCGGCAAGGCCGGCGGCGGCTTCGTAGCGTCCGGTGTCGGATTCGAAACCCACCGCGCGAAACCCGCTCATCGCGAGGCAAAGGCTGAGCTCACCGAATCCAGTGCCGAGTTCGAAGAACCGTGCCCGATTCAGAAAATGCGCACGGCCGTAGTCGACAATGGCCAGGTCGGGAGCGACGAACAGCTGGCCCTGTGCCAGCCTTGCAGTGTAGTAGTCGCCGGCGGCGCGCCTGTGGGCGGGATCTGCGTCGATCCACGCTGTCAGCCACGTGATCGCCGCTCGCTCGAGGACGCCGAAGCTGGCGCGCGGCAGAGGCTCCGGGACATGCCGCTGCCGCGACATTGCCAGCGCCTTTGGCGGGGGATTGTCGGGCTTCGGTTGCGATGCGCCAGGCGGACTGGCTATCAGGCCGACATTGCGAGGCTCGTTGATGCCAACGACATCGATGATACTCAGCGGAAGCGGACCGAATTGGCTCTTCATCTCCTGCAATGTGCGACTTTGTCCAAGCGCGACCGCTGCCCTGATCCTTGCCGAGTACACGGTGGGTGGCGCAAAGAAGATCTTGGCGAGAACCGGCGCCAGTTCGAGAAACGCGATGAAGGCCTTGATCAGGTACGACATCTGGGTGAATGCCGGCCCTTTCACTGGATCCCGGCGTAGTTCGTCCAGAACACCCAGGCGAATGATTGGATCGTCGTGCAGTGGCCGGTAGACGCCATCCCGCCTGAGCTGCGTCTCATAGTCGGCAATGAGCGCCGGCTTTTGGGCTTCGAAGGCGCTGGTCTCTGCGCGTAGCGCATCAAGTTCCTTGCGGCGCGCGGCGACGACCTCGCCTTCGGACACCGTGCGCCGCTTGATGAGATCGCTTGCCTTGCCGTCGAGCTCGGTTGCGCTGGCACGAAGAGCGTCGATCTCTTTCAACAGTTTGTCGTTGCCTTCGCGCAGTTCCCGGACCGAGACGACCAGGCTGTAACAAAGGCTCGGCGCCTCGCAGCCGGGCCGGCCGGTGCGGTGAGGCTTGTCCTTGAGACCATAGCGCTCTGCATAAATGTCCTCGTTTAACTCGCGGATGCGCTTCTCATTATCCGCCAGCGTGCCTTCGATCGTTGCAATCCGCGCCCGCGAGTCGGCTGCATTCTTACGCAAGAGATCGTATTCATCCTGCTCGGCAAACGAAACGAACCCTCTCTGCAAAGAGGCGATGTCGCTATCTATGCGGAGGATGGCGGCGCGGCGCGCTGCGAGCTTCTCGTCCAGACCCCGCTCGAAGTCGGTGACCCTTTGCCGATACGGCGCGTTGTCCACGAAGTTTTCGGCGACCATCTTTCCCCGTATGGCCTCGTCGAACGCAGCGAGTTCTGCGAAGACCGACAGCGTGTAGGCGAGGGCGAGAGAGATCATCAGGCGAAGCGACAGCCGCCAGAACGGCCGCGCAAAGGCCGCGAGGTGGCGAAAGAGGCCCGCGCGATCGCGGTCGAGGTCGCGCGCTTCATGAAGCAAGGCAACCGTGAACCAGTCGAACTGAAACAGCGCGCGATCGAACGTCGTCAATACGGCGGCCACCACAAAGGCGACGAAGATGCGGACATAGGTTTCGCCGAGAAAGTAACCCACCGAATAGTAGGTCAGTCCGAACACCACGACGAAGTTCAGGATCAGGGAAAATCCGAGCTGGGCAGCCCACACTCGATCGGTGGCCGGACAGTCCTCCAGGGCCACTGGGTCCACGCCGGCGACCCTGCAGAAAAATGCCTGCAATCTCCCGCTCCTACGAACCATCGCCCCGACCAACCAGACCTGCAGCCCCACCGCGGTACCCGGCTCGGGCGCCGCAGCCAACTCGCAACGTTGCCCCAACGGATCAGGACGTTACGAGCCGAGAGTCACCCTCGCCCACCTGGACTCGGGCCGCGGCGCCAGCCTACAGCCGCACAATCGGATTTTGAAGGAAAGCTTGCCCCCGACGTCGTGAAAGACAGGGGTAGTCCGCAGCGTCCACGTTGCCTCAGTTGGACGCCTGGGGCACCGAAACCCCGTAAAGTTCCAGGTTCTTCCGCAGCATGGCTTCGATGCCAAACCGCCCGCGCACGAAGTCCGGGCCTCGTTTGACCGCGATATGGCGGAAGCGCTCGTCGTTCAAGCAAACGAGCACCCGATCGGCCAGCGCCTTCGCATCGGCGTCACGCACCGTCCAGCCGGTCACCCCCTGCTCGACCACCTCGCTCATGCCGCCCACGTCAGGCGCCACGACCGGCACCCCCAGCGACTGCGCCTCCAACAACACGTTGGGCAATCCCTCATGGCGGGAGGCCAGCATCACCACGTCCATCATCTTGTACCAGGACGCGATATTGTACTGCGCCCCCGGCATGTGCACGACGTTGGCAATTCCCAGCACCTTTGCACGGCTTGCCGCCTCCTCCCGCATCGGGCCGTCGCCACAGATGACGAAGTGCACGCCCGGCTTCTGGCGCGCCACTTCCGCAGCCGCCTCTAGCCACAGGATCGGTCGCTTCTCCTCGCTCATCCTGAACACGCCGCCGAGCACGGGGACATCTTCCGGCATGCCGAGCTCGCGTCGCGCGCGCGCCGTCTCGTCCGCTGCCGCGCTGCGCTCCAAGTGATCGAAGTCAATGCCGTTGTACACCACGTCGATGCGCGCCGGATCGATGCCGAGCCAGGCAGCGTAGTCGTCCGCGCCTGCCCGGCTATTGTTGGTCAAGACAACTGATGGGTGACGCAAAACCGCCTGATATGCCTCTTTCATGAACCGACGCAGCCGGCGACGCGGATTGTCCGGGCGCACGCTTCGGCAGCACAGGATGATCTTTGGCACACCAGCCAGGAGCGCCGCCACGACCGCGCTCAAGCTCGTCAGATCCTGCCAAGCATGCACCACTGCGGGACGGCGCCGGCGGAATTCCCGGAGCCAGAAGGCGATCGGTCCGACCATGTCGTTCGGAAAGTTACGAACAATATCGGCGAACCTGACCACCTCGGTATCCTGAAGGCACTTACGGTCAGTTTGCTCGTCACACTCGACGACCTCGACACCGCTATCGGCAAGGAGGGGAAGGAAGAAGTCCCGGCGCATGCGATGTGACAGGTTGACTGCGAAAAGCGACAGCTGGAGCTCAAATCGCGGATCGCTCAAGCCCTGCATCATCAACGCGAGCTGGCGTTCGGCGCCACCTGCGGCAAGAGATGAGGTCACGGTGATTACTCGTCGCGGCTCCGGCTGGTAAGGCGCGACGGATCCGTCGCTCGCCGCGCGCACTACCAGATCGAAAAGCCGCTCGGGAACGAGAATCTCGTTCAAGGTGCGCGGTCTCGAGCGCAAGTCCATGGGGTCGCAGTTGAGCGAACGCAGCATCGACGTGATGTCGAATAAGGCCCGGGCCACTTCGGTGTCTGATGGATCGCGGTCGCGGCTGTCGAGCAGATGGTGAAAGGCGCCATCGACGATGCCTCGCCGGAAGTAGTGCAACCCAAGTGCGGCATGTCCCATCGGGGTTTGACCGTCGGCGTCGATTGCCTGCTTGAAGTAGGCTACAGCCCGCTCATCGAACTGCGCCGCCTCCGCCGTATGTCCGAGCACCACAAGCGCGTCCGAAGTGCTGCCAAGGCACGCCTCCGCCCGATCCAGTTCCGTTCGGGCCTCGTCCTCTCGTTCAAGTCGAGCGAGAAGGACCACGACGTTACGCCACGCCTCGGTATTGGTGGGATCGAGCGAACAGGCTTCTCGATAG
>JAEZHS010000403.1 GCA_023436825.1 Pseudomonadota bacterium
CCTCAGGGTGAGGTGATCGGGTTGCCGTCGCTGTCAAGACGCGCCACTGGAGTGGCGCGCCCCCAGCGGGCATAGTCCGGGCACACAACATCAGCAACGGAGTGCCCCATGCCGACTGTCGCCGACCTGATGGCACAGACTCTCACTTTCGCCGGCGTGAAACGCATCTACGGCGTGGTCGGCGATTCGCTGAACGGCTTCACCGATTCGCTGCGCAAGCAGAAGAAGATCGACTGGATCCACATGCGCCACGAGGAGGCGGCGGCCTTCGCTGCCGGCGCCGAGGCCCATCTCACCGGCGAACTCGCGGTCTGCGCCGGAAGCTGCGGGCCGGGCAACCTGCACCTGATCAACGGCCTGTTCGACTGCCAGCGCAGCCGCGTGCCGGTGGTGGCGATTGCGGCCCACATCCCGAGCGCCGAGATTGGCGGCTCCTACTTCCAGGAGACCCATCCCGAGCAACTGTTCGCCGAGTGCTCGCACTATGTCGAGTTGGTCTCCAACGTCGAGCAGATGCCGCGCGTGCTGGAGAAGGCGATCCGCATTGCCGTCGCCGAGTGCGGCGTGGCGGTGGTGGTCATTCCCGGCGACGTCGCTCTGCAATCGACCGACGCCAAGCCCGCCAAGTGGCTGGCGCCCAGCCCGCCGGTGGTGCGGCCGTCCGACACCGACATCGATGCGCTGGCCAGGCTCCTGAACGACGGCGAGCGCATCACCTTGATGTGCGGCGCGGGCTGTACCGGCGCCCATGCCGAGATCGTGGCGCTGGCGGGCGCGCTCAAGGCGCCGATCGTGCATTCGCTGCGCGGCAAGGAGCATGTCGAGTACGACAATCCCTACGACGTCGGCATGACCGGCCTGATCGGCTTCGCCTCGGGCTATGCCGCCATGAAGGCCTGCGACACGCTGCTGCTGCTGGGCTGCGACTTCCCCTATCGGCAGTTCTATCCCGAGGGTGCCGCGGTCGCGCAGGTCGACATTCGCGCCGAGAGCCTCGGCAATCGCTGCCATCTGGCGTTGGGCGTGGTCGGCGACGTCAAGACGACGGTCGCCGCGCTCATGCCGAAGATCAAGACACGCAGCGATGCCAAATTCCTCGATGCCGCCGTGGCCCACTACGGCAAGGCCCGCGCCGATCTCGACAAGCTGGCCGAGGGCAATCCGGGCGGCAAGGTCATCCATCCGCAGTACGTCGCGCGGCTCCTGAGTGAGCTCGCCAGCGACGATGCGGTCTTCACCTGCGACGTCGGCACCCAGACGGTATGGGCGGCGCGCTACCTGAAAATGAACGGCAAGCGCCGGCTGATCGGCTCGTTCAACCATGGCTCGATGGCCAATGCGCTGCTGCAGGCGATCGGCGCCCAGGCGACGTTCCCCAAGCGGCAGGTCGTGTCGATGTCGGGCGACGGCGGCTTCTCGATGATGATGGGCGACTTCATCAGCCTCTCGCAGCTCGGCCTGCCGGTGAAGGTGGTGGTGCTGAACAACGGCACCTTGGGCTTCGTCGAGATGGAGATGAAGGCGAGCGGGTTCCTCGACGTGGGCTGCGAGCTCAAGAACCCCAACTTCGCCGCCATGGCCGAAGCGATGGGCATCAAGGGCGTGCGCGTCGAGGCGCCGGGCGATCTCGAAGGCGCCCTGCGCGATGCCCTGGCGCACAACGGCCCGGCGCTGGTCGATGTCGTGAGCGCGCGCCAGGAGCTCGCCATGCCGCCCAAGGCCACGATCGGCCAGGCGCTGAACTTCAACCTGTTCCTGCTGAAGGCGGTGATGGACGGCCGCGCCGCCCAGGTGATCGACCTGGCGCGCGTCAATCTCCGGATCTGACGCAAGACTGCTGTAATCCGGGCACGGGCACGCGCCGCCCCGTCGCATCAATCGTGAATACCGCGAAGGCGAGATCTCCCGTGGCCAGGCGCATAGGCTTCACCGGGAAGATCGTTTCATCCGCCGGGAGGAGCGCCACATGGCGTCCATGAACGGCGGTTACATCACCCGAGCCGAACAGCACGCTCTCAATCGGCAGGAGAACTGGGTCAGCCGACAGATCGGCCGCTGACGCCTTCCTCTTGCAACGGCATCCGTCCGGCTGGATCGGCCGGACGGAGTGCGCTCTCGAGGTCTGACGCGGGTCAGATGAGGAAGACGCCCTTGCCGTCCGCCTGCTTGTCGAACAGCTTGTAGGCTTCGTCCGCTTGGTCGAGCGACCAGCGGTGCGTGAACAGCTTGTCGACATCGATCTTGCGCTCGACGCAGAACGCCGCGCATTCCGCCTGGATCACGGTGGAGAATGTCCACGAGGCGATCAACGTCATCTGCCGCCGCAGCAGGTGCGGACTGACGTCGATCGTGACGTCCCCGCCCTCGCCGACGAAGCACATGGTGCCCCAGACCTTGGTGCTGCGGATGGCGTTGAGGCGGGCGTCGCGGTTGCTCGACGTATCGAGCGTCAGGTCGGCGTACTTGCCTCCCGTCAGCTCCTTGATCGCAGCGACGGGATCGTTGGAGCCGGGATTGACCAGCTCGTCGGCGCCGAACTCGCGGGCGCGCTCCAGGCGCTGCGCGTTGGTGTCGAGCGCGATCACCCGGGCGCCCATCGCCTTGGCGAACTGCGTGCCGGCGAGGCCCACCGGCCCCTGGCCGAAGATCGCGATCGTATCGCGACCGGAGATGTTCATGCGCCGCAGCGCGCCATAGGCGGTGCCCGAGCCGCAGGAGATGGCGGCGCCTGCCGTGAAACTAAGGGCTTCGGGGAGCGGCACCATCGTGTTGGCCGGCACCTTCAGGTACTTGGCGTGGCCGCCATGGGCATTGTTGCCGTAGACCTTCACCGGCACTTCCTGGCAGAGCTGCTGCCAGCCGGAGCGGCAATGGCTGCATTGGGTGCAGCCCTGATAGTGATGCACCATCATGCGGTCGCCGACCTTGGCTTCCGCGGCCGTGACTCCGGGCCCGACGGCGACGACGACACCGCACGGCTCGTGCCCAGCGATAACGGGATCGACGCTGGCAGGGATGCCGGTGCCGGCCCGAGGCTGGTTCTTCGGCCGCCGGTACTGGTGCAGGTCGGAGCCGCACATGCCGGAGGCCTTCATCTCGAGCACCACTTCGCCCGGGCCCGGCGTGGGATCGGGGAAGTTCATGGTCTCGACGGAACGTTCGCCGGGAAAGGTCACGCCACGCATCGCTTCCTCCGTTTGTCGTTACGAGGACTCTATCGGATCAGCGCGAGGCGGGCGACGGCAAGGTCGAGATCGGGCGACGTACCGTCGGCCAGATGCCACGCCGCCGACAGGCCGGCGAACGCCAGCGTCCAATCGAGAAGGCGCTGCCGCTCGACCGATGCGGCGGCGGCCAGCACTGCCACCTGACGTTCGAAGCGTCCCGGTGCCAGCGCCGTGTCGGGGTCGGGATTGCGCAGGATGTTGACGAAGTCGAACGTCCGTTCGCCTGAAAGTCCCTTGGGGTCGATGGCGAGCCAGCCGCGTTCGCCGCCGTCGAGGACGTTGCCGTGGTGGATATCGCCATGCAGCACCACGACGTCGCGCGGATCGGCCAGCAACGCCTGCGCGGCGGTGTCCGCCTGGGCGAACAAACCGCCGTGCGTCCGTGCCGCCGGCGCCAGGGCCTCGAACCAGCGGGGCAACGGAACGAGTTCCGACGGCAGTCCGGGGCGCGGCGCATGCAGACGCATGGTCGCCTCGCAGAGAATGCGGCTCGCCTTGTCGTCGTCGCCGGCGGCGACCATGGCCGCGAGGGAGCGCGATCCAGTGGCGCGCTCCAACAGCAAGGCCTCGCCGTGCCTGGCTAGAACCTTCGCCGCGCCTTCACCATGCCACCACGCCATCGCGGACGCGCCGCGACGTTCCTCTTCTTCGCGTGCGACCTTGAGCATGGCCGGCATGCCATTGTAGCGCACGGGCAGAAGCAAGCTCGACCGTGTCTCGACTGGCTCGCCGTCGGGAACGAGATCCCAGCGGGCGAGATGAACGCCTAGGGTCAATCGCCGCCGTTGCCGCCGACCACCATGACGGTCAGCTTCTCGGGCAGCTCCTCGCGCACGACCTCGATGGTGCGCCGATCGGGCCAGACGAAGTCGGCGTCGAGCTCGGCCATCAGGCTCTGGAAGCGGTCGACCTGGGCGCGGCCCCAATAGTGCATGGGCAGCACGATCCTGGGCTGGACCTGCTTGATGACGTCGACCATCAGCGGCATGCCCATGGTGTAGGCGCCGTCGATCGGCACCATCAGGACGTCGATGCGGCCGAGCTCGTCGAGATGCTCCTTGGTCAGGCGGTGATGAAGATGGCCGAGATGGGCGATGCAGAGATCGGCGACGGCGTAGATGAAGATCGAGTTGCCGTTGATGCGCGCCGACGAGCCGCCCCAGTCGCGGGCGTTGGTCGGCACGTTCCACACTTTCATATCCTTGAGCTGCACATCGTGCTTGGCCTCGGTCTCGCCTGGCTTGGAAGGCCAGCCGCGCAGCACGTAGGTGATGCCCTCCTCCGGATCGTCGGTGAAGTGCGTGGAGTGCGCGTTGTTCATGGTGACGATGTCGGGCTTGCGGCCGAAGCCATTGACGCCGTTGTAATCGGTGATGGCGCGCACGCCCTGCGGCGTGTCGATCTGGTAGCTCGAATGGCCGAGGAAGGTGATGATGGCGCGGCTCGGCGAGCTGCCGGCGGCGAACGGCAGGCCCTCGAGCGAGGCGACGCGGATGCCGAGCCGCTCCAGCCCCGCCACGTTCTGCGAGCAGCGCGCCAGCACCGGTCCCGCGATCAGGGCGAAGGCGGCGGTGAGCAGGGCCAGCAGCGTAAATCGAAAGCTCATCGGGACCTCTTTCGCGCACATGATGCGGCCGACCTTCGGTGCTTCGCAAGCACCGTGCCGGGGATGAGGATCACAGTATGTCGACGATGCCAGTCTCATCTGCGACTACTGCCTCTATGGCCTCCAGCCGCAAACGAAGGGCCTGCTCAATGGCTTTCGTCGATCCGTTTCCAGATCTAATCCACACAACGCCATGAGCCGAATCGGGAAACCACATCGGCCAGTCGCCGAACGAGGGAAGGGCTGAGATTTCGTCGAACAGGAGCTTCACGCGAGCTGTGGCGTCACCCCTCGTTCACGCTCGCCCTCCGCTGCGTAGGCAAGACAGGCGAGAATGTCTTCGCGCTCGAGATAAGGAAAATCAGCGAGGATTTCCTCGATGCTCATGTCGGCGGCCAGATACTCCAATACATCCGCCACTGAGATGCGCATCCCGCGCACGCACGGCTTTCCGCCGAGCTTGCTCGGTTCGATGGCGATGCGGGAACGCCAGTCGGCCATAGCTGGAACTCAGGGTGGGAGGGAGATCGAAGGAAGAGGCACCTCGGGATAGCACTGCTGGCAGCGCCTATCGTTAGTAGTTTTGCTGGATAAACAGATACCACCAATTGTAGGCAGGTGCCTCCTTATGGTGCGAAAGAATTCAACGACGACTGCATCGCTGACTCTCGTTGACTCCTCGCTTTGAGAGGCATAGAACAAAACAAGAACAATTTATCCCCACCGCGTTCCATCAGACTATTCGAGGGGGCGATGCCCGTCATTTCCCCGAATGCCTTTGCTCCCTCTGCCGCCAACGATGCGGCAGGTCCGGTCCCGACGGATTTGCGCGAAAAGGTCCGCCGTCTGGAGCGTGCGCATAGTGCACAACGCGCCGGCCAGCAGGCCGTGCCGCTGGGTGTGCCGGCGATCGATGCTCTCCTGCCCAGCAACGGTCTGCTGACCGGCGCCTTGCACGAAGTCGAAACGGGGCCCGCGCCGTCCGGCCGTGTCGCTTCGCACGACGGCGCCGCG
This sequence comes from Pseudomonadota bacterium, assembly GCA_023436825.1. Next base: position 5,848 of record JAEZHS010000403.1, read on the forward strand.
CTGGGATTCGCCGCCCATCTGCTGGGTAGATTCGGCACGCTCAGGCCCAACGGAACTCTGCTGTGGTGTCGCCGTCCCTTCGGCGCTTCCGATGCGCCGCCCTACGCCGCCGCGCTGGCCGACTGGTTCGATCCGGCGCGATTGCTGATGGTCACGGTGCGGCGTGACGAGGATCTGTTCTGGGCCATGGAAGAAGGCCTGCGCTGCCCCGGCATGGCGGCGGTGCTGGGAGAGTTCGCGCATTCACATGCGCGCGATCGTGCGACCGATCTCACGGCCGGCCGACGCCTGTCGCTCGCCGCCGAGAAGAGCGGTGTGCCGGCGCTGTTGCTGCGCGGCCAGCCCGCGCCGCCGCAAAGCGTGTGCACGACGCGCTGGCGCGTCGCCTCGGTCGCCACGCGTTCGACGCCCGGCCTCAACGACGTCGGCGCACCGCGCTGGCGAACCGAGCTCAGACGCAATCGTTTCGGCGCCCCCTCAGTCACCGAAACACCCACCTGGCTCCTGGAGTGGAACGATGAAGCGCATTGTCTCTCTGTGGTTCCCCAAGCTTTCCACGGATCGACTCGCGAGAGCGACGCCCGACTGGTCGGCTAGGGCCGCTGCCACCGTCGTCTGGCTGGAAGGCTGCCCGCGCCTGATCGCCATCAACCCGCATGCCCGCACTGCCGGCCTGCGCCCGCACATGCGGCTCGCCGATTCGCGCGCGCTGGTACCCGATCTGGTCACGACACCGGGCGAACCGCAGGCCGACCACCGCCTGATCGAGACCATCGCCAACTGGTGCGACCGCTACACGCCGTGGGTGGCGATCGACCCGCTGGGCGGCGCCCTCGCCGAGGAAGGCACCGAAGCCTGCAGCACTGGCGGCTTCGGCGGCGATGCCGGCCTGTTGCTCGACATCACCGGCTGCACCCATCTCTTCGGTCAGGGCGAGGCGGGCGAACGTGCGCTGTTGGCCGATCTCGTGGAACGCCTTGCGCGTCACGACCTCACCTGCCGCGCGGCCATGGCCGACACCGCAGGGGCGGCCTGGGCGCTGGCGCGTTTCGCCGAACGCCAGGCCGATCTTTACTGCCCGCCGCGCGGCCATCGCGAAGCGCTCGCCAAATTGCCGGTCGAAGGCCTGCGGCTCGACGCGCCGATCATAGAAACCTTCCTGAAGCTCGGCCTGCGCCGCATCGGCGATCTCTATCCCCTGCCGCGCGCTCCGCTGGCGCGGCGCTTCGGCGACCAGCCGCTGACGCGGCTCGACCAGGCGCTGGGCACGATCGTCCAGCCGATCGAGCCGCGCCGCACGCCGCCCGCTTTCCGCACACGGCTCGCCTTCGTCGAGCCGATCGGCCGGCCCGAGGATATCGCCGCCGCGACCAGCCGCCTGCTGGCCGCTCTTTGCCGGCAGTTCGAACAGGCGGGCGTCGGCGCCCGCAAGCTCGAGATCGCGCTCTATCGCGTCGACGGCTCGGTCGACCGCACGTCCATCGGTACCAGCCGACCCAACCGCGACAATCCCCGGCTGATGAAGCTCTTCGAGGAGAAGCTCGGCGAGCTCGATCCAGGCTTCGGCGTCGAGCTGATGATTCTCGCCGCCCCCGAGGTCGAGTCCTGGAGCGGCACGCAGGATGCGTTGCCCGATTCGGGCACGATCGCGGCTTCCCTGGGCGAGGACGGCACGATCGATCTCGCCGACCGCCTGGCCTTGCGCCTGGGCGCGGAGAACGTCGTGCGCCTGCTGCCGCGTGACAGCCATCTGCCCGAGCGCATTCAGACGACCGGCGCCGCGGCCCAGCCCGCTGCAGCCGGCGCCTGGCAACGCGTGGCAGGGATGAAAGGAGCCAGGCCGACGCGGCTGCTGCAGCGGCCCGAACCGGTCGACGTCATGGCTCACGTGCCCGACGATCCACCCTTGGTCTTCCATTGGCGCCAGCATGCCCATCGCATCGTGCGCGCCGAAGGGCCCGAGCGCGTGGCCGACGAATGGTGGCGGCCGCGACCCGACGGCAGCCGGCCGCCGGCCAACATCGTGCCGCCCTACCGCGACTACTATCGGGTCGAGGATGACGACGGCGGCCGCTTCTGGCTGTTCCGCGACGGAGCCTACCGGATGGCGGCCAATGGCCGGCAAACGGCCCGCTGGTTTCTCCATGGATTCTGCGCATGAAAAAGAACACGCTCACCATCCGCGGGCTCGACGACAAGGTCGTCGAAAACCTGAAGGCGCGCGCCCGCACGCGCCGCCATTCCCTCGAAGCCGAGCTGCGCGCGATCCTCAGCCAGGCCGCGCGCCAGCCGTTGGTCCTCGATCCGTTGGCCGAGGCCGACCGCATCGCCGCCATGACGCCGCTCGCCCGGCCGATGACCGAGGAACGGCCATTGCTGCGTGCGGGAGGCGAGCCATGATCGTGGTGATCGATCCCGGCGTCGCCATCAAATGGTTCGTCGAGGAGCCGTTGCGGCCGCAAGCGCGCTCGCTGCTGGTGAACGGCCACGAGGTGGTGGCGCCAGACATCCTGATCGCGGGCGTGGCCGAGCTCGCCTGGAAGAAGGCCGTGGCCGGCGAGATTGCGGCCGACCAGGCCGAGCCCATCGTGCGCAACATCGGCCTGCCCGCCTTCGTCTCGGCCTTCGTCGAATCGACCCGCCTGCGCAACCGCGCCCTGGCGCTGGCCCTGCAATGCGGCCGGCCGGTGCACGACTGCTTCTACGCCGCCTGCGCCGAGGCGATGGGCGCGCCGCTGGTCAGCAGCGACGAGACCTTCCTGCAGGCGCTCAAGCTCGAGGGCATCGCGCTGCGGGGCGTGCCGCTGGCGCGCATCCACGAGCTCGCCGACGCGTGATGTCATGCATGCCGAGCTGCCCTACACAGAACTGCAGGTCACGACCAACTACAGCTTCCTGCGCAGCGGCTCGCATCCCGGCGAACTGGCGCTGCAGGCGGTCGAGCTCGGCCATACCGCCATCGGCATCACCGACCGCAACACGCTGGCCGGCGTGGTGCGGGCCTATGCGGCGCTGAAGGAATATTACGAGGATCATCCGACGCCCTCGGAGCAGCAGACCAAATTGCTGGTCGGCTGCCGCATCGAGACGCGCGACGGCTATTCCCTGCTCGCCTATCCCACCGACCTCGGTGCCTACAAGCGCCTGTCGCGCCTGCTGACGGTCGGCAACCGCCGCGCCGCCAAGGGCCAGTGCGATCTCACTTTCGACGATCTCGCCACCTATGCCGAAGGCATTCTGGCGATCGTCCTGCCGCCGCGCCGACCTGACGATCCGGCCTTCCGCGAGCGGCTGATGGCCCTTGCCCGACTGTTCGGAGACCGCTGCTACCTTGCCGGCACGGCGCTGTTCCGGGGCGACGATGCGCGACGTCTCGCCCAACTCGACAACCTCGCCGCCGAGACAGGCATAGGCCTGGTCGCCACCAACGACGTGCACTATCACGTGCCCGAACGGCGGGCCTTGCAGGACGTGGTGACGGCCATTCGGCTGGGCTGCACCGTCGACGAGCTGGGCTTCCGCCGATTCGCCAGCGCCGAGCGGCACCTGAAGGACCCCAAGGAGATGGCGCGCCTGTTCCGCCGCCATCCGCGCGCCATCGAGCGCACCCAGGAGATCGCGGACCGCTGCAGCTTCACGCTCGACCAGCTCACCTACCAGTATCCCGTGATGTACGAGGGCGGCGAGACGCCGATGGACAAGCTCGTCCGCCTGACGTGGGAAGGAGCACGCCGTCGTTATCCCAAGGGCATTCCCGGCAAGGTGGCCAACACGATCCGGCATGAATTCGATCTCGTCGATCGCAAGAAGATCGCGCCCTACTTCCTGACGGTGCACGAGATCGTCACGCAGGCGCGCAAGATGGACATCCTCTGCCAGGGCCGCGGCTCGGCCGCCAATTCCGCCGTCTGCTATTGCCTGGAAATCACCTCGGTCGATCCGGACAAGACCGACGTTTTGTTCGAGCGATTCCTGTCCAACGAGCGCAATGAGCCGCCCGACATCGACGTCGACTTCGAACACGAGCGGCGCGAGGAAATCATCCAATGGATCTACAAAGAGAAAGGCCGCTCGCGCGCCGCACTCGCCGCAACGGTGATCTCCTACAGGAGTCGCAGCGCCATCCGTGAGGTCGGCAAGGCGCTCGGTCTCTCACCCGATACGGTGGGCGCCATGGCCGACACGGTGTGGGGCATCGGATCGGGCGGCGTCGATGTCGGTCATGTACGCGAGGCCGGTCTCGACCCCACCGATGCCCGGCTGATGCTGGCGCTCGAACTGTCGGCCACGTTGTGTGGTTTCCCGCGCCATCTCTCGCAGCATGTCGGCGGCTTCGTGCTCACCGAGGATCGGCTGGACGAGCTGATCCCCATCCAGAATGCGGCCATGGACGACCGCACCGTCATCGAATGGGACAAGGACGATCTCGACGCACTCGGGATCTACAAGGTCGACGTACTGGGGCTTGGCATGCTGACCTGCCTGCGCAAGAGCTTCGACCTGATCGAGAAGCACTACGGCGAGAAGAAGACGCTCGGCATGAAGGACGAGGATCCTGCCGTCTACGAGATGCTGGGCCGAGCCGATTCGGTCGGCGTGTTCCAGGTCGAAAGCCGTGCGCAGATGTCGATGCTGCCGCGCCTCAGGCCCAAGAAATATTACGACCTCGTCGTCGAAGTGGCGATCGTGCGGCCCGGCCCCATCCAGGGCGGCATGGTCCATCCCTACCTGAAGAATCGTGCAGCTCCCGAGAAGGTCACCTATCCCAAGCCGGAGCTTGAAACCATTCTCAAGCGCACCCTCGGTGTGCCGTTGTTTCAGGAGCAGGCGATGCAGATCGCCATCGACTGCGCGGGCTTCAAGCCGGAGAAGGCCGACAAGCTGCGACGCGCCATGGCGACGTTCCGCCGGTCCGGCACGATCCACAAGCTCAAGAGCGATTTCATCGAGGGCATGGTCGGCAATGGCTACGCGCGCGAATTCGCCGAACGCTGCTTCAAGCAGATCGAGGGCTTCGGCGAGTACGGCTTCCCCGAGAGCCACGCCGCGAGCTTCGCCATCCTGGTCTACGACTCCTCGTGGGTGAAGCATCACTACCCGGAGGTCTTCGCTGCAGCCCTGCTCAACTCCCAGCCCATGGGCTTCTATGCCCCGGCCCAACTCGTGCGCGACGCGAAGGAACACGGCGTCGAGGTGCGACCGCCCGACGTCAATGCCAGCCATTGGGACTGCACGCTCGAACGCAGTCAGAACAATCGTTGCGCGTTGCGGCTCGGCCTGCGCCAGGTCACGGGGCTCTCCGAGGACGACGTCAAGCGCATGGTCGAGCGTCGCACCGAGCTCTATCGCGATCCGGCCGACCTGTGGCGACGCTCCGGCCTCACCAAGCGCCAGATCGTGGCACTCGCCCGCGCCGACGCCTTCGCCTCGCTGGGACTGTCGCGCCGCGACGTGCTGTGGGCCGTGCGCGGCTTCTCCGATGCCAAGCTGCCGTTGCTCGATGGCCCGGGCGAACTGCGCGATCTCGAGCCAAAGGTCGCCCTGCCCGCGCTCACTCTGGGCGAGCAGGTGGTGGACGATTACGGCTCGTTCTCGATGTCGCTGCGCTCTCATCCATTGGCATTGCTGCGCCCGCGTCTCGCAAACCGTGGCGCGTCATCGACTGAAGTGCTGAAGACCTCCAGGAACGAGGACGAATTCATCCTGGCCGGCCTGGTCCTGGTTCGCCAGCGACCGGGCACCGCTTCGGGCGTGGTGTTCGTCACCATCGAGGACGAGAACGGCATCGCCAACCTCGTGGTCTGGCCCAAGGTCTTCGAGGCCCATCGCCGCATCGTCATGGGCTCGCGTCTCCTGGCCGTACGCGGCCATGTGCAGCGCACCGAAGAGAAAGAAGGGAATGTAATCCACATCGTCGCCGAACAGCTCTGGGACTGGTCGGCCGATCTCGATTCCATTTCCGAGATCGACGAGGACTTCCGGCTCACCCATGGCCGCGGCGACCAGGTGCGCACCGACCGTCCCGACCCGCGCACGCATCTGCCGGTTCCCGAAGCCAACGCCACGCGCCATCGCGCCAAGAAGCCTCCGTCAGCAAAAGGCTACGACCGCAGCCGCATCCATCTCGACCGGCCCAAGATCAAGATCGCCTCGCGGGATTTCCACTGATGAAGTTCGGCATCCACCACGCGTCCTGGCTCGACTCTCCCGACCCGGCGGAGATATTCGAAACGACCAAGGCGAAGGCACAATGGGCGGAAGACCACGGCTTCACCTGGTTCTCGGTCATGGATCACATGATCCAGATTCCGGGCGTCGGCCCACCCGACGAGCCGATTCTGGAGGGTTGGGCAGTGCTGGCGGGACTGGCTGCCGTCACCAGCCGCATCCGCTTGGCGACCCTCGTCACCGCGGTCGGCTATCGCAATCCCGCGTATCTCGCCAAGGTCGCAGCCAGTGTCGATCTGATCAGCCGTGGACGGCTGACGTTCGGCATCGGCGCCGGCTTTTTCGAGAATGAGTACAAGCAATACGGCTGGGAGTTTCCACCAAAGGCGGCGACCCGCATCCGGCAGATGGAAGAGGCGATCGAGTTGATCCTGAAGATGTGGACCGAGCGGCGAACGACCGTCCACGGCCGCTACTTCCACGTCGAGGACGCGATCCTCGAGCCCAAGCCGCTGCAGAAGCCGCGCCTACCGGTGATGATCGCCGGCGGCGGCGAGCAGATGACGTTGCGCGCCGTCGCCCGTCTCGCCGACGCCTGCAACCTCACCCGCAGCGACATCGCCGAGACGCGACACAAGCTTGGCGTGCTGCGCCAACATTGCGACACGCTGGGCCGAGACTACGACACGATCGAGAAGACCCACGTCCAGCGCTGGCTGCTGACCCGCGACGCGGCCTCCCTGGCAACCAAGCGCCAGCGGCTGATCCCTCGCGGCTCGTCGCCGGGCTTCGTCGGCACGGTGTCCGAGGCCATCGACCTGACCGGGAAGTACCGCGATGCCGGCGTTGACCTGCTGATCCACAGCGACGGGCTGAACGACGTAGAAAGCCGCGAGCTCTTCGTCTCCGATGTCATGCCACACTTCGCGTGATCAGATCACACGACAGAGAATCGATACTGCCTCCCGCGGGTCCTGGCGAACCTGCGGATCCGATCGTCATGGGTCACAAGCGGGCAGCCAAGACCGATGGCACTTGCAATGAGCAATCGGTCGGCGGGATCGCGATGCTCCAGGTGATGCAGATTGTAGGCACGTGCCGCTGCTGCATGATCCAGCGCCACCGCCTCCAAACCCGGCCGATCGAGAAACCGCTCCACCCACTCATTTACGGGCAAGTCGAGCTCGATAAATCCCTTGTCCACGAGCATCGCGATTTCCCACACGCTGACCGCACTCAGAAATATTCGACCATTCTCCTTCCACGCGGCTTCGATCGTTTGCCGAGTCGTCTGCCCCAGCCGTTCGTCACCGCTGCTCAACCACAATGCGATGTGCGTATCGAGCAGGAGATCTGTCACCGGCGAATCTCACGCCCGGTCTCTGCGTCCATCTCCTCATCCAGCACGGGCTGCGTGAGATCGACGCCGCGTTTCACCTTCACGGAACCGGGATGGCTACCGAACAGGGATCGTGTTCGAGCGTTTTCGGCGAGGAGGCGGCGAACGGCCGTCGCCACCAGCTCGGTCTTGTTGCCGCCCGTCATTTCGTCCGCCGCCTTTTCGATAAGAGCCACGACATCGGGCCGATTGATCGTCACGACGCTGGCCATGGCCACCTCTTATAATGATTTCATTAATGATTTAATGATCTTGACGCCCTACGTCAAGGGTGGGCGCTTACAGCCGCGTCGCCTCGTCGATCAGCTCCTGGGCGGCGATGTCCAGCAATTCGTCCTCGGCGGCGCCGTCGAGCACGCGCTCCTTCCCGATCTCGAGCAGCACCGGCACGGCGAGCGGCGAGATGCGGTCGAGCCTCCGGTAGTCGATGCGGCCCTTCGCGCGGCGCAGGAGCTCGCCCAGACGGCGCAGGTCGGCGAGCTGCCAAGCGGCGTCATGGCGGGTCGCGCGCAAGAGGATGTGGTCGGGCTCGTGCTTGCGCAGGGTGTCGTAGATCAGGTCGGAGCTGAAGGTGACCTGGCGGCGCGACTTCTCCTCGCCAGGAAACCGCCGTTCGATCAGGCCAGCGATCACCGCGACGTTGCGGAACGAGCGGCGCAGCATGGTCGATTCGTCCATCCATGCCTCGAGGTCGTCGCCCAGCATGTCCTCGTCGAACAGCTGGTCGAGTTGCGCCTTGGTCGGCGGGCGCAGGCCCCAGATGCCGAGCACATAGTCGGTGGCAACGAAGCCCAGCGGCTTCAGGCCCATGCGCTCCATGCGTCGCGTCAGCAGCATGCCCAGCGTCTGGTGCGCGTTGCGGCCCTCGAAGCAGTAGGCGACGATGAATTGTTTGCTGCCGCGTGGAAAACCTTCGATCAGCAGGCGGTTGCCGGCCGGCAGGGTCGAGCGGATGCGCTGGATGCGCAGCCACTCGCGCACCTCGGGCGGCAGCTTCGGATGGCGCGACGGGTCCTGCAGGATGCCGCGTACCCGCTCGGCGAGGAACGTGGAAAGCGGCAGGCGGCCGCCGCCATAGGCCGGCACCTTGGGATCGCCGCCGGTCGCGGGCGAACACTGGGCTACAAGCTCCTTCACGCCCTCGAAGCGCAGCATGCGGCCGCCGAAGACGAAGGTGTCGCCCGGCACCAGGCCCTGGATGAAGGCCTCCTCGACCTCGCCGAGGATGGGGCCGCGTCTCATCTTCACCTTGATCAGCGGCAGCTCGACGATGGTGCCGACGTTCATGCGGAACTGCCGCGCCACCAGAGGCGAGGCCAGCATCCAGCGGCCGTCGGGCAGCTGCTTCAGCCGGTGCCAGCGCTCGTAGGCCGCCAGCGCATAGCCGCCGGTGGCGACGAAGTCGAACGTGTCGTCGAAATCCTTGCGCGGCAGCTCGCGGTAGGGCTGCGTCGTCAGCACCTCCTCGTAGAGCTGGTCGCGGTCGATCGGCTGGGCGCAGGCGCAGCCGACGATGTGCTGCGCCAGCACGTCGAGGCAGGGCGGCCGCGGCGGATCGCCGTCGAGCTCGCGCGCCTCGACGGCTTCCAGGGCCGCCAGCGATTCCAGCACCTCGAAGCGGTTGGCCGGCGCGATCACGGCGCGGCTCGGCTCGTCCAGCCGGTGGTTGGCGCGGCCGATCCTTTGCATCAGGCGGCTGACGCCCTTGGGGGCGCCCATCTGGATCACGAGATCGACGTCGCCCCAGTCGATGCCGAGGTCGAGCGAGGAGGTCGCCACGACAGCGCGCAATTTGCCCGCCGCCATCGCCGCCTCGACCTTGCGGCGCTGCTCGACGGCGAGCGAGCCGTGATGCAGGCCGATCGCCAGGTTGTCCTCGTTGATGCGCCACAGCCGGTCGAACACCAGCTCGGCCTGGGCGCGCGTGTTGACGAACACGATCGAGGTCTTGTGCTGGCGGATGATGTTGTAGACCTCGGGCACCGCATGATGGCCCATGTGCCCGCCCCACGGCAGCCGCTCCTGGGCATCGACGATCGACACCACCGGCTGCGCGCCGGGCTCGCCCACCACGATCTCGACCTCGTCCTTGACGGCCAGGAACTCGGCCATGCCCGGTGGATCGGCGACGGTGGCCGAGAGGCCGACGAAGCGCACGTGCGGCGCCAGCGTGGCGACTCGGGCCAGGCAGAGCGCCAAGTGGTGGCCGCGCTTGCTGGTGGCGAAGGAATGCAGCTCGTCGATGATCACGCAGCGCAGGCTGGCGAAGAACTGCGTGGCGTCGGGGTAGCTCAGCAGCAGCGCCAGCGATTCCGGCGTGGTCATCAGGAGATCGGGCGGCCGCTCGCGCTGGCGCAGGCGGCGGCTCTGCGGCGTGTCGCCGGTACGGCTTTCCGCGCGCACCGGCAGGGCCATCTCGGCGATCGGCATCTCGAGATTGCGGCGGATGTCGGTGGCCAGCGCCTTGAGGGGCGAGATGTAGAGCGTGTGCAGCTCGCCCTTGCCCTTCTTATGCGCGAGGTCCTTGCCGGCCAGCCGCCGCTCGGTGAGCTCGATCAACGATGGCAGGAAGCCCGCCAAGGTCTTGCCGCCGCCGGTCGGCGCGATCAGCAGCGCGCTCTTGCCCTGGCGCGCCAGGTCGATCAGGGCAAGCTGGTGCGGCCGCGGCGCCCATCCACGGCTCTCGAACCAGCGTGAAAACAGGCCGGGAAAACCTATATCTCGCCGGTAGGATGCATCAGCTTCAATGACCGACACCCTGGATCCTCGCTCCTGGCTCTATCCGACGCCGCGCGGCCTTTATTGCAGGCCGGGTGACTTCTACATCGATCCGGCGGTCGCCGTGCCACGGGCCGTGATCACCCATGGCCATGGCGACCATGCGCGGCCCGGCCATCGCAAGGCTCTCGCCACGCCGGAAACGCTCGCCATCATGCGCACCCGCTTCGAAGGCATGCCGGACACCAACCAACAACCCTTGAAGTATGGCGAAAGCATGCGGATCGGCGAAGTGGATGTCGAACTGGCTCCCGCCGGACACATCCTGGGCTCGGCGCAAGCAGTGCTTGCATTCAAGGGCCAGCGCATTGTCGTGTCGGGCGATTTCAAGCGCCGGCCCGATCCGACCTGCCCGCCCTTCGAGCCGATCCCCTGCGACGTCTTCATCACCGAGGCGACGTTCGCGCTGCCCGTGTTCCACCATCCCTCCGACATGGGCGAGATCGGCAAGCTTTTGCGCTCGGTCGCGACCTTCCCTGAGCGTACGCACTTGGTGGGCGTCTACGCCCTCGGCAAGTGCCAGCGCGTCATCAAGCTCTTGCGCGCTGCCGGCTGGGACAAGCGCATCTGGCTGCACGGCAGCCTGATGGCCTTGTGCAAGCTCTACCAGGAACAGGGTGTCGATCTCGGCGACATCGCCCATGTCGGCGATGCCATCCTGGAGACGTTCCGCGGCGCCATCGTGCTCTGCCCGCCTTCGGCCATCGCCGATCGCTGGTCGCGCCGCTTCGCCGATCCGGTTCCTGCAGTTTGCTCCGGCTGGATGCGCGTGCGCGCCCGCGCCCGCCAGAGCGGCGCCGAGCTGCCGCTGATCGTTTCCGACCACGCCGACTGGGGTGAGCTCTGCCAGACGTTGAAAGACGTCGGCGCACCCAAGGTCTGGGTGACCCATGGCCGCGAGGAGGCGCTGGTCCACATGGCACGCTCGATCGGCATCGATGCCGAGGCGCTGCATCTCGCCGGCCGTGAGGAAGAAGGCACCTGATGCAGGCCTTTGCCGCCCTGCTCGATGCGCTCTCCTACCAGCCGGCTCGCAACGCCAAGCTCAGGCTGATCGAGACCTATCTGCGCGAGACGCCCGATCCCGACCGCGGCTGGGCGCTGGCGGCGCTGACCAGCGGGCTCGACTTCCCGACCGCCAAGCCCGCCCTGCTGCGCGGCTTCGGCGAGGACAAGATCGGCCCTGAGCTTTTCCATCTGTCCTACGACTATGTCGGCGATCTCGCCGAGACGCTGTCGCTGATCTGGGAGACCGATCCGAACGCCGGGCCGCCGCCGACGCTGGGCGAGGTTGTCGACACGCTGCAGGCCGCCACCAAGATGCAGACGCCGGCGATCCTCAGGCGCTGGCTCGATTCGCTGGACGCCACCGGCCGCTGGGCCCTGCTGAAACTCCTGACAGGCGCGCTGCGCGTCGGCGTGTCGGCACGGCTCGCCAAGCAGGCGGTCGCCAACATCGGCAACCAGCCGGTCGATCAGGTCGAGGAGATCTGGCACGGGCTCACGCCACCCTATCGGCCGTTGTTCGACTGGCTGCTGCACGATGCGCCGCGGCCCAGCAGCAATGCCGGCGGCGCCTTCCTGCCGCCGATGCTCGCCAACCCCATCGAACGCGTCGAGCTCGACGCGCTCGATCCCATGCACTTCCGCGCCGAGTGGAAATGGGACGGCATCCGCGTGCAGGTCGCCTCCTCCGGCGGCGTGAAGCGGCTGTACAGCCGCGCCGGCGAGGACGTGTCGGCCGCCTTCCCCGACATCATCGAGGCCATCGACTTCGAGGGCGTGTTCGATGGCGAGCTTCTGGTGCGCCGCGACGAGACGGTGGCGCCGTTCAACGACCTGCAGCAGCGGCTGAACCGCAAGGTCGTGACGCCCAAGATGCTGAAGGATCACCCCGCGCACGTGCGGCTCTACGACGTGCTGTGGCTCGAGGGCGAGGACCTGCGGGCGCTCGCCTTCGACCAGCGCCGCGCCCGCCTGGAGGCATGGAATGCAGAGAAGCCGCGAGCCCGCTTCGACGTCTCGCCGCTGGTCGTCTTCACCGACTGGGCCCATCTCGCCCAACTGCGCGAGCAGATGACCAGCGACGGCATCGAAGGGCTGATGCTGAAGCGCGGCGACAGCGCCTACCTTGCGGGCCGCCCCAAGGGGCCATGGTTCAAGTGGAAGCGCGACCCCATGCTGGTCGACTGCGTGCTGATGTACGCCCAGCGCGGTCACGGCAAGCGCAGCTCCTTCTACTCCGACTACACGTTCGGCTGCTGGCGCGAGGTTTCGGGCAAGCGCGAGCTGGCGCCGGTCGGTAAGGCTTACTTCGGCTTCACTGACGAGGAACTGCGCTGGCTCGACAAGTGGGTGCGCGACCACACCACCAACCGCTTCGGGCCTGTCCGCGAGGTGGCGCCGGAGCTGGTGTTCGAAATCGCCTTCGACGGCATCGGCCGCTCGACCCGGCACAAGTCGGGGCTCGCCATGCGCTTCCCGCGCATCAATCGCATACGGACTGACAAACCCGCCGCGGAAGCGGACACAATCGACAGCCTTCTGCGACTTGTGCCATGAATCATTCATGGTCGAGCCCTCACCCGGCGCTCTGCCGCCGCAAACCCACACCCAGCCGATCAAAGAACGTGTGCGCCTCGGTCGCGCACTGCGCGAGCGCATGGCACGACGCCATCACGCCGCGTGGGAGGCGCCGATCAATCGGCGCGATCCCATCGAGATCCTGATCGAGCAAGGCGAATCGCGTCTGCCCGATCTCCTGCCCGAACGGTATGCGCGCATGAAGGCGACGCCCTTCACCTTCCTGCGCGGCGCCGCCGCGGTGATGTCGGCCGATCTCGGCGCGACGTCCTCTAGCGGACTGGTTGTTCAGGCCGCAGGCGACTGCCACTGCCTGAACTTCGGAGGCTTCGCCACGCCCGAGCGCCGGCTCGTCTTCGACATCAACGATTTCGACGAGACCGCAGTTGCCCCCTGGGAGTGGGACCTCAAGCGGCTCGCCGCAAGCTTCGCGGTCGCCACTCTCGACATGATGGACGCCGACGCTCGCACGGAGCTGGCGGCGGTCGTGGCCAGAAGCTATCGCGAGACCATGGCCTCGGTCGCCGAGTTGTCGGTGCTCGATGCCTGGTACCTGGCGCTCGAGCTCAACAGCCAGGCCGCAGCCGAGCAGGTCGGCATCGACGCGCGCACCATACGCAAGGCGGAGGACGCGCGAGCCCATCCAGTGGAGATCGTGCGCGTCGGCCATCGCCGCAGCGAAGGCATCCACCGCATCGAGGACGATCCCGAGCACGGCGTCTATCATCCACCGCCCGCCGATGCTCCGGCATTCGAGGCCGCCATCGAAGCCATGCTGGCGGACTACTGCGCCTCACTGATACCCGAGCGCCGCATGCTGCTGGAGCGCTATCATTTTGCCGATGCCGCCTACAAGGTGGTGGGTGTCGGCTCGGTCGGCACGCTCTGCGGCGTCCTCCTGATGGTCTCGGGAGACGGCGAGACCCTGCACCTGCAATTCAAGGAAGCGACCCGCTCGGTGCTGGAAGCCAATGCCGGGCCAAGTCCCTACGCCCATCATGGCGAACGGGTGGTGCGCGGCCAGCGGCTGCTGCAGGCGGCCAGCGACATCCTGCTGGGCTTCGCGACGGGCCCGACCGGCCGGCATCTCTATGTGCGCCAGCTGCGCGACGCCAAGATCAAGCCGCAACTCGAGGGCATGTCGGCGCGCAACTATCGGCGCTATGCCGCGACCTGCGGCGAGGTGCTGGCCCGCGCCCACGCCCGCACGGCCGACGCCGTGGTCCTGTCGGCCTATCTCGGCAAGAGCGACGCTTTCGACCAGGCGATCGGCGCCTTCTCCGTCGCCTACGCCCGGCAGACCGAAAAGGACCACGCCGCCCTGCTCAAAGCCTTGAAAAGCGGCCGTTTGCCCAGCCGCAAGGGGGTCGAAAAACCGGCCAAGGCAGCCTAAATTACACGGTGATGATCGACCCGTTTGGCCGCCACATTACCTATCTGCGCGTCTCGGTGACGGACCGCTGCGACTTCCGCTGCGTCTATTGCATGGCCGAGGACATGACCTTCCTGCCCAAGGCCGAGGTCCTGTCGCTGGAGGAACTGGAGCGGCTGTGCTCGGCCTTCGTGCGTCGCGGCGTGAAGAAGCTCCGGCTCACCGGCGGCGAGCCGCTGGTGCGGAAGAACGTCATGTCGCTGATCCGCGGCCTGGGTCGCCATCTCGACAGCGGCGCGCTCGAAGAGCTGACGCTCACCACCAACGGCAGCCAGCTCTCCAAGTATGCCAAGGAGCTGGCGGCGGTCGGGGTGAAGCGCCTCAACGTATCGGTCGATACGCTCGACAGAAACAAGTTCCGCGAGCTGACGCGCTGGGGCGATCTCGACCAGGTGCTGCGCGGCCTCGATGCCGCCCAGGACGCCGGCCTGCACATCAAGATCAACGCGGTGGCGCTGCGCGGCGTCAACGACATGGAATTCGACGAGCTGATCCGCTGGAGCCACGGCCGCGGCATGGACCTCACCCTGATCGAGGTCATGCCGATGGGCGAGATCGGCGACGCCGCCCGCCTCGACCAGTACCTGCCGCTGTCGCTGGCGCGGACCGAGATCGCCAAGCACTTCACGCTCACCGAGACCGACTATCGCACCGGCGGGCCGGCGCGTTACTTCAAGGTCGAGGAGACCGGCGGACGACTGGGCTTCATCACGCCGCTGACCCATAATTTCTGCGAAAGCTGCAATCGCGTTCGGCTGACCTGCACCGGCACGCTCTACATGTGCCTCGGCCAGGAGGACGCGGCCGACCTGCGTGCGCCGTTGCGGGTGTCGGAAAGCGACGAGATCCTCGACCAGGCGATCACCGAGGCGATCGCGCGCAAGCCCAAGGGCCACGACTTCATCATCGACCGCCGCCATTCGGGCCCGGCGGTCCCGCGCCACATGAGTGTGACCGGCGGCTGAAGCATTTTCTCGGCGGGGGCATTAGGCATCGGTGCCAGCACTGCTGGCACGAATGCTTCGCCCCCGATTAATTTTTGCGTCCTTTAGCCCCTTATGGTACGCAAAAATAACACCACAGTTGACACATATAAAGACTTGAGTTATGTAAGCCGATGCGCTCGCCTCGCGGCGGCTCCGCTCTATGCATCGTTCATCCGACCCTGTGCCAGATCGCTCCCGCCCCGGGCCGGTCATCCCGCCCGGCTGCGTGCAGTCGGGCGGGATAAGTGCCTTCCGTCCCGAGGGGGCGCAGTCCAGCGGGCGCTGTCGGAAATGCCGAAATCCAAAAGCGGCGTGGATTCAAGGGTTTGGCGGGTGTCGGCCGGCCTGCCGAAATTCGCCCAAAATGCCGAAATTCACCGCGAGGCGACTGCGCCGGCGCACGCGGCCCTCTGACTCAGTACGACTAGGACTCCGGCCCGCCCTTCGCATCCGCCGTCTTGATCTGCGCCCGCCGCACCGCCTCGCGGTGTGAGATATACATCGCGCTGCCGAAGATCACCGCCGCACCGACGAAGGTCCAGGCGTCGGGCGTCTGGAAGAACAGGAAGTAGCCCAGGAGCGTGTTCCAGATCAGCGACAGGAAGCCGATCGGCTGCAGCAGCGTGATGTCGGCGAGCTGGTAGCCGCGCTGCTGGCAGATGTGGCCGAGCGTGCCGCACAGGCCGGCAGCCAGGAACCACAGCAGGTCGACCCAGCTCGGCGTCTGCCAGAACCAGATGGCGAAGGGCGCGGCGCAGACCACGATCACGAAGTTCTGCCAGATCACGATGGTGTTGGCCGAATCGGTCCTGGCCAGCGCCTTTGAGATGAGGTTGGACGCGGAGAAGATCGGCGTCGAGATCAGGATGCAGATGACGCCGAGATGCAGTGCCGAAAAGCCAGGCCGGATGATGATCATGGCGCCGATGAAGCCCACGATGACGGCGAGCCAGCGCCTCAGGCGCACGTCCTCGCCCAGGAACAGCGCCGCGCCGATGGTGACGAAGATCGGGCCGGTGAAGCCCAAGGCCGTGATCTCGGCCAGCGTGGTGAGCGGCAGCGCCACGAACCACAGCATCATGCCCGCGGTATGGAGGGCGCCGCGCGAGATGTGCAGGCCCTTCCGATTGGTGCGCAGCGAGCGATGGAGGCCCAGCCGCAACACGATCGGCAGCAGGAACATGGCGCCGAACAGGTAGCGCAGGAACGCCATGACGTAGGGATTGAGATGCTGCGCGGGGATCAGCGTGAAGACGTTCAGGAGCGCGAACACCACTCCGGAGAGACCGACCCACAGGATTCCACGAAGATTGGGCGGCTGCGCCAACCAGCGAGCGACGAGAGCAGACACGCCGCGACTATGTCACGACGACTGAACCATCGCACGCTTGCCGACGTTTTTGTTCCGCAGCTAAGCCTCGCCCACTGCCTCACCTTCGGCCTGCACCGTCGGGATGACGTAGGCGCCGTCGCGCAGGTCGGACACCCGCTCGACCAGATCCTCGATGTAGGGATCGTGGATATGCAGGGCGCGCGCGTGAGCCACGGTATTGGCGAGATAGTCGCGGCAGGCGCCGCGACGGCCCTCGGCGAAGGCGATGTGGTGCGCCGCCCGCTCGATCGGCAGGTCACCGCAATATTGGCAGTGACCTGCGTCGACGACGAAGGTGATGGCGGTGACGGTGCGGCCATCGCGCAGCATCGTGGACACCCAGGCGGGCTGGTAGATGCCGGCGATCATCTCGCGGTTCCACAGGAGACCCAGCTCGCTCTCGACCTGCTGCGGCGCCAGCCGGTAGGCAATGCCCTCACACGACCCGCCCTGCTCGAGCGCCAGCATCAGGCCGGGCAGTTCGGGCGTGCCGCGACCCATCGGCATCCAGAAGCAGAAGGAACGTCGCCAGCCGTCGACGCGGCAGGGTTGCTGCTCGGCGAACTCCATGGCCGGGTTCCACATCAACGAGCCGTAGGCGAATACCCAGACCTCCTCGCCGGGCCGGTACCGAGCCATCGCCGTCTTGAAGCTCGCCTCGCGCTCGGCGGACGACAGGAAGAAGTGGTAACCCGCCTTGTGGGCGTCCGCGACGATCTGGTCGATGTTCTCGGACGTCAGGTCTTCGCGCTTGAGCACGACCCGCCTCTCACACGCCGTAAACGATGGACATGGTCTCGGCGACGCAGGCCGGGCGTTCCTGACCTTCGATCTCGATCGTGACCTGGTTGGTCAGCCGCACGCCGCCCTTGTCCATCGGGTCCGCCGCGAGAAGCTTGGCGCGAGCGCGTACCCGCGAGCCCGCCGGTACGGGGCTCGTGAAGCGCACCTTGTTGCAGCCGTAGTTGATGCCGTTGCGCACGTTGTTGATCTGCGAAATCTGATGGTTGAGCATCGGGATCAAGGACAGCGTCAGGAAGCCGTGAGCGATCGTCTTGCCGCCCGGCATGTCCTTCTTGGCCCGCTCGACGTCGACATGAATCCACTGGTGATCACCCGTCGCGTCGGCGAACTGGTTGATCCTGTCCTGTGTAACCTCGACCCAATCGCTGACCCCAATTTCCTGACCCACGAATTTGTGCATTTCGTTCGGGTGGGCGAATTCCCTTTTTGCCATTTCCCTGTCCTCGGCGGTAATTTTTTGCCTTATGCCTGCAAGATACCAAGAAACCTTCGCGTGCAGACAACTCTCTCTGGCGAGCCCCCATGCCCGCGCGGCGGATCATAATTCAGTGGTCGTCGACCCCGCCCTCCAATCGGGTGCCATTTGTATCGTCGCTCCCTTTTGCCCATCATGCACTCCACAAGATTGCACATGACGGAGCCTCGGGATGGCATATGAGACGGTTTTGTACGATGTCACCGATCGCATTTGCACGATTGCACTCAACCGGCCCGAGAAATTGAATGCCTGGACGCGGCAGATGCACCTCGATCTGAAGGACGCCATGCACGAGGCCGGCGCCGATCCCGAGGTCCGGGCGATCATCCTGACGGGCAGTGGCCGCGGCTTCTGTGCCGGCGCCGACATGAGGGGTCTGCAGGCAATCGGCGCCGGCGCCAGCGCCGACCGGTCATCGAAGACTGCACAGGTACTGCAAGGGGGTAGCACCCTGCCCGAGTTCAAGATGACCTACTCCTACTTCCCGGCGATTCCGAAATTCATCATTGCGGCGATCAATGGGCCGGCGGCCGGGCTCGGCTTCGTCATCCCGCTCTATGCCGACCTGCGGTTCGCCGCGGAATCGGCCGTGTTCACGACGGCGTTCGCCCAGCGCGGGCTGATCGCCGAGCACGGCGTGAGTTGGCTGCTGCCGCGCCTGGTCGGTCTGCCAGCCGCCATGGACCTCCTCTGCTCGGCCCGCAAGTTCCGCTCTCCGGAAGCGCTGGAGCTTGGCCTGGTCAGCCGTGTCATCCCCGACGACAAGCTGATGGCAGAGACCCGGGCCTACGCCAGCCTGCTCGCCAACACCGTCTCGCCGCGATCGGTCGCGGTGATGAAGCGACAGATCTGGGAGGCCGAGTTCCAGACCCTCGCCGAGGCCACCACCCAGGCCAACTACGAGATGGAACTCTCCTTCCAGACCGCCGACTTCAAGGAGGGCGTGGCGCACTTTCTGGAGAAGCGTGCGGCGCGATTCACGGGTAAGTAGCTCTTGCCGGACCGCGGGCCTCCAGGCCGGCCCGCCTCATGTTCATGCTCTTCCGGACCGCGCGCTGGGTCGCGTCAGACGCGACCTGCTTGCGCGCTCATGAATCATGAGCGAGCTGGAAGCTCGCGGTCCAGAAGAACATGAGCGGGCCTGGAGGCCCGCGGTCCGGAAAGACTCAAACCTTCTCCGTCTCGCTGGCGCGCGGCTGCCAGGTCATCAGGCGACGCTCGACCGCGCCGACGGCGGCATCGAGCGCCAGCGCGAAGGCGGTCAGCACCAGGATGCCGGCGAACACGGTGTTGATGTCGAAGGTGCCCTCGGCCTGCAGGATCAGGTAGCCGACGCCCCGCGAGGAGCCGAGATATTCGCCGACCACGGCGCCGACGAAGGCGAGACCCACGGCGTTGTGCAGGCTCGCGAATACCCAGCTCATCGCCGACGGCAGGTAGATCGAACGCAGGAGCTGGCGCCGCGAGGCGCCCAGCATCCGGGCGTTGGCGATCAGGTTGGGGCTGACCTCGCGCACGCCCTGGTAGACGTTGAAGAACACGATGAAGAACACGAGCGTGAAGCCCAGCGCCACCTTCGACCAGATGCCGAGCCCGAACCAGAGCGCGAAGATCGGCGCCAGCACGACCCGGGGCAGGGCGTTGGCCGCCTTGACGTAGGGGTCGAACACGGCGGCCAGCAGCGCCCGGCGGGCGAAGGCGAAGCCCAGCAGGATGCCGGCCGACGCACCGGTGGCGAATGCCAGCACGGTCTCCAGCAGGGTGATGCCGAGATGGCGCCAGAGCCCCCCGCCCGCCAGGTCCTTCCAGGTGCGCGCCAGCACGTCCACCGGCGTCGAGAAGAAGAACGGATCGAGCAGCTTGCGGCCGCCGATCGGCACGGTGGTCAGCACGTGCCACACGAGCAGGAAGACGAGCGCCACCAGGATCTGGAGGGCCAGCAGGGTCAGGCGGTTCATGGCCGGGCCTCGCCCTGCGCGTAGGCGCGCTGCACCTCGGCGCGCAGCGAGCCCCAGATCGAGCGGTGGATGGCGTGGAAGGCCGGGTCGAGCCGGATCTCCGCGATGTCGCGCGGTCGCGCCAGCGGCACTGGATGGTCGCCCACCAGCCGTGCGGCCGGGCCGGCCGCCAAGACGAGCACCCGGGGGGCGCGCGCGCTCGCTTGCTCC
>JAEZHS010000479.1 GCA_023436825.1 Pseudomonadota bacterium
CGCGGGCTGCGCGGGGCATGACAGGGTGCGAAGATTACCGGCCAGGTAATCGACCAGCCGACATGACGCTCTCACCTTGGCGTCATGTCCGTCCTGTCCAGCCGCACCCAACGCATCCTCGAGGCGCCCGTCCTGCCGCTGCTGCTGTCGCTCGCGGCACCCAACATCGGCGAGGCCGCGGCCCGCATCACCTTCCTGACCGCTGACGCGATATTCGTGTCGTGGCTGGGCGGCGATGCGTTGGCGGGTGTCGCCGTCGTCTTTCCGCTGTTCCTGATCCTGCAGACGGCGACCGCATCGGGCGTCGGCTCGGGCGTCTCCTCGGCGATCGGCCGCGCGCTGGGCGCCGGCGATCACGAGCGGGCCGCATCGCTCGCCGGCGTCGCCGTTGCGATCGCGCTGATCGGCGGCGCGCTTACGACGGCTTTGATGCTGGCCGCCGGTCCCGTGCTGTACGGCGCCATGGGCCTCAGCGCCGGGCCGGTCGAGATGGCCGTGCTCTATGGCGCCGTGATATTCGGTGGCGCGGTCTTCGTCTGGTTGATGAACCTCCTGGCCAACGTCTCGCGCGGCGCCGGCAACATGATGGTGCCGGCCTTCGCCATTGCCATCGGCGAGGCCTTCCATCTCGCTTTGTCGCCGGCGTTGATCCTGGGCTGGGGTCCCTTCCCGGCGCTTGGCATCGTCGGCGCTGCGCTGGCTGCAGTGGCCGCCTACGGTGTCGGCACGATCGTGCTGGCCGTTCATCTGTTGTCGCGCCAGGCCTTGGTCCGGCTGCGCCTCGACGCCATCCGCCTGCGCCGCGATGAGACCGTCGCCATCCTGGGCGTTGGCGTTGTGTCGGCGGCCGCCGCCACCCTGTTCCAGGTCTCGACCTTCTTCGTCGCCGGCATCATCTCCGTGCTAGGCAGTTCCGCCGTTGCCGCCTACGGCGCGGCCAACCGCCTGGACCTGCTGCAGTATCCCATCACCTTCGCCTTCGGCTCGGCCGTCATCACCATGGTGGCGACGGCGGCGGGTGCGCGCGACTTCGCGCGGGCCGAGCGCGCGGCCTGGACGGGTGCCGCAGTGGCGGCGGCTATCGGCCTCGTCTTCACGGTCGTCGCCCTGTTCGGCCGACACTGGATGGGACTCTTCACCTCCGACGCCGCGATCCGGGACATCGGCGCGCTCTATCTTCTCAGCCAGGCCGCCGTGTTTCCTCTCACCGGCGCGGGTCTCGCCTGCTACTTCGCCTGCCTCGGCATCGGCTTCGTCGGCAAGCCGTTTGCCCTGGCGGCGCTGCGCCTCGTGCTGATCGTCGGCGGTGCGTGGCTCGCCTTGACGCTCACCGGCAGCGCCATCCTCGCTTTCGCCGCGGTCGCTGTCGGCATCGCCTCCTTCGCGCTCGGCCTGCTCATGGTAATGCGAACCAAGTTCAGCCGACTGAAAAGGACGTAGCACTTTCGACATGTCGCCTGACGAATAGACTGGGCAGGTCTGCAACCCGCGGGCAACAGGCCACGTTTACCGATCCGGCCGGTCGGACTAGTGTGAACGTCGGAGGATGAGTCATGTCCAGTGAATCGCTGCACGAAGACGCCGGCAAGCTCGGCCCGGAGGTCATCGACCAGCACCGCGCCATCGTCTCGCTGATGGAAGAGCTGGAGGCCGTCGACTGGTACAATCAGCGCGCCAAGGCGACCGATAATCCCTCGCTGCGCGCCATCCTCGAGCACAATCGCGACGAGGAGAAGGAGCACGCGGCGATGGCCCTGGAATGGCTGCGCCGCAGCGATCCGACGCTGTCGCGGCATCTCAAGACTTTCCTGTTCACCGACGGGCCGATCACCGGTATCGAGGCGACCATGGAGGACAAGGGCGGCGGCGACATCGCCGGCGCCGGCGCGACCGAAGACGGCAGCCTGGGCATCGGCAGTCTGCGATCGGACAAGGGGGAGAGTGCGAAATGAAGAACCATCTTTTCCGTGATCGCGCGCCGATCACCGAAGCCGGTTGGGAAGAGATCGAGAAGGAAGCCAAACGTACCCTGCGCGGCATGCTGGCCGGGCGTCGCGTCGTCGACTTCCGCGGTCCGCTGGGCTGGGACGAATCCGAGGTCGAGCTCGGCCGTGCCGATCCCATCGCTTCACCGGCGAATGGCCCGGATGTGCAGGCGCGGCTGCGCCGCATCCAGCCGCTGGTCGAGCTGCGCATTCCCTTCGAGGTGACGCGCGCGGAACTCGACGCCATCGATCGCGGCGCGCGCGATCCCGATCTCGATCCGGTGATTGCCGCGGCGCGCCAGATTGCCATCGCCGAGGACCGCGCGATCTTCCACGGCTACAAGGCCGCCCACATCACCGGCATTTGCGAAGCTTCGGCGTCCAGCGCAGTGCCGCTCGGCACCAGCCATGCCGACTATCCCGGCGCGGTGTCGGCCGCACTGACCAAGCTGCGCGATGACGGCATCGAGGGCCCGTTCGCCGTGGTGTTGAACGAGCAGCTCTACAAGGACCTCGCCGCACGGACCGACAGCGGCTATCCGATCCTGAATCACGTCCAGCGGCTGGTCGACGGCGAGATCGTCTGGGCGGCCGGGCTCGATGGCGGCCTGGTGCTGTCCAAGCGCGGCGGCGACTTCGAGCTCTCGGTCGGCCAGGACTTCTCGATCGGATATCTCGACCACGACCTGGAGCGCGTGCGGCTCTACATCGAGGAGAGCTTCACCTTCCTGGTCCTGACCGACCAGGCCGCCATTCCTCTCACCGGCGGCGGCAAGAAGGGCTGACCTACTTCAGCTTGAACAGCGTACGCACGAAGTCGCCGACCGCAGCCTGCGCGGCGGCGGTGGCGGCGGTATTGCGGCCGACATGCGGGTCGAGCTGCACGCAGGCATCGGTGTAGGCGAAGGGTGCACCGGTCGCCGTGTTGACCAGCACGCCGGCCGGCCCTTCCTTGATGGTGCAGGCGCGCACCGTCTGCGAGCCCTTGGCGACCACCACCGGCGGTCCCAAAGGTGTGTCGAAGCCGTGCTGGCCGTCGGCATACTCGGTGAGTTCGATGTCCCGCCCCGCACTCTTCAGGCGCGCCATGTAGGCCTTGCAAGAGGCGACCGGATTGTAGTCGTCGGCGATGCCGTGGAATATCCGGATGGGCGTCGTGCCGACATCGGTGTCGTCGATGTAGCTCGTCGAGCAGTCGGGGTAGAACGGGATGTAGGCGGCAAATGCAGCGCCCGACTTGTTCCACATCTTGTGGAAGCGCGCGAGGCTCGCGAACAGCGCTGCCTGGCCGCCGCGCGAGAATCCCATCAGCACAATGCGCTGCGGGTCGACCCGGGGATGCTTGGCCAGGATGTCGAGCGAACGATAGATGTCGAGGATGAAGTTCAGCCGGCCGAGCTGGGCCTGATTGCTGGACGTCGAGGCCAGGCCGCGGCCGGTGAAGCCGTCGATGGCGAAGGTCGACGCGCCCATGGCGTTGAACAGCCGGCTCCAGGCATCGATGTTCGGTCCCATGCCGCCCGAGCCGTGCATCAGCACGACGACAGGCAGACGTCCCGTCCCTTGGGCGACGCGGAGCTGGCCGGTGACCGTCACCGCCGTGCCGTCCTTGCCGGTGAGGAAGTCGCCATCGCTCAAGGTCATGCTCGGGATGGCATGAAGCTCGGTGCGTTGGGCGATGTCGGCCGTCGATGTCTGGGCGATTGCCGCCGCCGGCGACAGCGCGGCTGCCAGAAGAGCGACGAGTCCAAGCTTCATGGTTTTCCTCCGCGTCAGCGGCGCTGGCGGGCCGATCTGGCCGACGACGCCAGCGCCAGGCACAGCCTGCGCGCAATCACCTCGTCGGGGTAGCCCGTCGACTTGCACTCCTGCTCGGCCTTCAGGATCACCTGCAAGGCCGAGCCGAGGCGGGCGAGAGGCCAGGTACGCAGGTGGCGCTCGAAGCGCTGGCGCACCGGCCCGCCGCGCGGCAGGCCGCGTGCCTTGAACATCGCGCCTTCGAGGTTGCCGCCGTTGGCGGCGTGGCCCGCCACCAGATGGAGCTGGTCGGTGTGGCGCTGCAGGGCGCGCACGAGCTGCACGGGATTGCCGCCTTCGGCGAAGACGCGGTCGAGCGCGCGGTCGAGGGCCGCGAGCTCGCCGTCGAAGGTGGCGGCGACGACATCGTCGATGCCGATGGCGGCGGTGTCGCCCAGCACGGCGAGCGCATCGTCGAGCGTGACCGTCTTGGCCCCGTCGCCTTCCTTGTAGAGCAGGAGCTTGTCGATCTCGCTGCGGCTCTGGCCGCGATCGCCGCCCAGCCGCTCGACGATCCACTCCAATGCATCGGGCTCGACGGAGAGGCCCTGCGCCCGGGCGGCGCTCTCGACCAGGCCTTCGAGGGCGGCCTCGTTGTCCATGTAGCAGGGCAGCGCCGCCAGGCAGGCCTCGGTCTCGGCGAGCGTGCGCAGGCCCGAGCGCGGCGTGAGGTTGCCGCCCTCGATCACGATCAGCGCGTCGCCCGCTGCCGCCTCGACCAGATTCTCCAGCGCTGCCGTCGTCTCCTCGCCGGCCGGCCGCACCCGGACGACGCGTCGGCCGCCCATCAGCGACATGGCGCCGAACTCGTCGGCCAGCCGCGCCGGATCGTTCTTCAAGACGTCGCCCGCGATGTCGACGACGCGGAAGGGATCCTTCAGGTCTTCGCACACGGTCTTGGCCAGCGTGAGCGCGCGCTCGGCTATGAGCCCGTCGTCATTGCCGTAGACGACCACGCCCCGGATCTTGGGATCCGGCTTCTTGAGGAAGGCTTCGACCTGGCGCGGCTCGATCTTCACGCCGGCTTCATACCACGACGTTGACGATCCGGTTGGGTACCACGATCACCCGCTTGGGCGTCTTGCCGTCGAGGCCGCGCGCCAGTTCGGGCAAGGCGAGTGCCGCCTTCTCGGCGTCCGCCTTGTCCACGTCCTTGGGCAGTTGCAGCGTGCCGCGCAGCTTGCCGTTGAGCTGCACCGCGACGGTCACCGTGTCGTCGACCAGCAGCGCGTCCTCGGCCAGCGGCCAGGGCGAATCGGCCAACAGCGACCTGTGGCCCAACGCCTGCCACAGCTCCTCGGCCAGATGCGGCGTCATCGGCCCGGTCAGCCGCACGAAGATCTCCAGCGCCTCGCGCTTGGCCCATTTTTCGGCCGCGTCCTTGGGTTTCAGCCCGTCGATGGTGCTGGCGAGTTCGTAAAGCCGCGCCACCGCCTTGTTGAAGTGGAAGGCCTCGATGTCGGCCGAGACGCCGGCGATGGTCTTGTGCGCGGCGCGGCGCAGCGTCATCGCTGCGTCGGAGAAGGCCGCGGGCTTGGGCGTGCCGGCGGCCGGCAGCTCGGCCATCGCCTCGCTGGCGATGCGGAACAGCCTCTGCTGGAAGCGCCAGGCGCCGGTCACGCCGGCCTCGGTCCATTCCAGGTCGCGCTCGGGCGGGCTGTCCGACAGCATGAACCAGCGCGCGGTGTCGGCGCCGTAGTCGTGGATGATCTGGTCCGGGTCGACGACGTTCTTCTTCGACTTGGACATCTTCTCCGAGCGGCCGACCTCGACCGGGCTCTTGTCGGAGGCGCGCACCACCTTGCCGCCATCCACGCGCTCGACCTCTTCCGGCAACAGCCAGGAGCCGTCGGCGGCGCGATAGGTCTCGTGACAGACCATGCCCTGGGTGAACAGTCCCTCGAACGGCTCGTCGCGGCTGGTCATCTGCACCTCGCGCATGGCGCGGGTCCAGAAGCGCGAATAGAGCAGGTGCAGGATCGCGTGCTCGACGCCGCCGATATACTGGTCGACCGGCATCCAGTAGTTGTTCTCCTCGCGATCGAACGGCGCCGTCTCGAGCCACGGCGAGGTGAAACGGTCGAAGTACCAGCTCGAATCGATGAAGGTATCGAACGTGTCGGTCTCGCGCCGCGCCGCGCCGCCGCAGGTCGGACAGGCGACGTGCTTCCAGGTCGGGTGGCGATCGAGCGGGTTGCCCGGGCGGTCGAAGGTGACGTCCTCCGGCAGTTCGACCGGCAGGTCCTTCTCGGGCACCGGCACGACGCCGCACTTGTCGCAATGGATGGCCGGGATCGGACAGCCCCAGTAGCGCTGGCGCGACACCAGCCAGTCGCGCAGGCGGTACTGCGTCGTGCCCTTGCCGACGCCCATCTCTTCCAGCCGCTCGATGACCTTGGCCTTGGCGTCCTCGACCGTGAGGCCGTTCAGGAAATCCGAGTTGATGATGACGCCGTCCTCGACGAACGGCTCCTTGGCGACGCTGAAGCTTGCGGCGTCGGCGCCTTCCGGCATCACCACCGGGATGATCGGCAGGCCGTACTTCGTCGCGAATTCATGGTCGCGCTCGTCGTGGCCGGGGCAGCCGAAGATCGCGCCGGTGCCGTACTCCATCAGCACGAAGTTGGCGACATAGACGGGCAGCGTCTTGCCCGGCATCAACGGATGCTTGGCGAGCAGCGGCAGCTTGTAGCCGATCTTCTCGGCGGTCTCGACCTCGGCCGCCGCCGTGCCGGTCTTGCGGCATTCGGCGATGAAGCCTTGCAGGCCGGGATCCTTCTCCGCCAGGTCCGTGACGATCGGATGCTCGGCCGACAACGCCGCGAACGAGGCGCCGTACAGCGTGTCGGGCCGCGTGGTGAAGATTTCCAGCTTGCCGCGATCTTCGCCCGAGGCGTCGGCCAGCTGCCAGAAGACGCGGGCACCGCGGCTCTTGCCGATCCAGTTGGCCTGCATCAGGCGCACCTTCTCCGGCCAGCGGTTGAGCGTATCGAGACGCTCCAGCAGCTCGTCGGCGAAGTGCGTGATCTTGAGGTTCCATTGCGTGAGCTTGCGCCGCTCGACCGGCGCGCCGGTGCGCCAGCCCTTGCCCTCGATCACCTGCTCGTTGGCCAGCACAGTGTTGTCGACGGGATCCCAGTTGACCCACGCCTCCTTGCGGTAGGCCAGCCCCGCCTTCCAGAAATCCAAGAACATCTTCTGCTGATGGCGGTAGTAGCTCGGATCGCAGCTTGCCAGCTCGCGGCTCCAGTCGAGCGACAGGCCCATCGACTTCAGCTGCGCCTTCATGGTGGCGATGTTCTCGTAGGTCCATTTCTTGGGATGGACCTTTTTCTCCATGGCGGCGTTCTCGGCCGGCAGGCCGAAGGCGTCCCAACCCATCGGGTGCAGCACGTTGAAGCCGCGCGCGCGCTTGTAGCGGGCGATCACGTCGCCCTGCGTATAGTTGCGCACGTGGCCCATATGGATGCGCCCCGACGGGTAGGGGAACATTTCGAGCACGTAGTACTTGGGCCGCGCCTTATCCATGCGGGCGCGGAAGGTCTGACGCTCCTCCCAGGCCTTTTGCCACTTGGCCTCGGTTTCGCGGAAGTTGTAGCGCACGGGCGCGGCTTGTGTGGTGGGCGTCGAGGACACGATCTGATCCCAAAAAAAGCGAGTCTAGCCTGAAAAAGACTGGGGCCGCAGCGGATGCC
>JAEZHS010000511.1 GCA_023436825.1 Pseudomonadota bacterium
GGTACTGCCGAAGCGCGCACGTCCCTCAGCCAAGCCGGCAGCGGCGCATGATGGGTCCGGCTGGAATCAGCCGGACCCATCATGCCCCGTGAAACCACGATCCCCCTTCCGCTCTTAACGCGCGGTAGGGGTGAGCGCTGCAGCTCGCGCAAAGATCAGAGTGAACACCGCGCCGCCCTCGGCGCCCGCGCCGATCTCCGCTCGACCGCCATGGGCCTTCATGATCTCGGCCACGATGGCAAGACCCAAGCCCGCGCCATGCGCGGGCGCGGTCTTGCCGCGCCAAAAGCGGTCAAAGATCCGCTCACGATCCTGCGGCGGCACGCCCGGACCGCAATCGCTGACCACGATGCGGCCGTCCGGCCGTGCGCTCACGACCACCTCGCTCCCGGACGGCGCGTGCGCCACGGCGTTTTCCACCAGATTGCGAACGGCATCGTCGATCGCATGGACGTTGCCCATGACCATGACCGGATGCCCCGCGCCGTCGAAGGCCAGCCTCCGGGTCTGTGCCAGCGCCCAGGGAGCCATGTTGGCGACGGCCTGGCGCGCCACGTCGTTGAGGTCGACCGTACCTGAAACGTCGAGCGCGATCGCGTCGAGGCGCGCGACGCTCAACAGCTGCTCGACCAGGCGGTTCATGCGCGCGACATCGAGCTTGAGCTTGTCGAGCTCGGTTGAGGGTTCCATGCCCTCGAGCGCGCCGGTGATGATGGCGAGCGGCGTGCGCAACTCATGGGCGGCATTGGCAGTGAACTGCCGCTGGACGGCAAAGCCTTGCTCGAGGCGGTCGAGGGCGCGGTTCACGGCGGCGACCAGCGGCTCGATCTCGCTGGGCAGGCTCGCTTGCGGCAGCCGCACTGTCGTCGTGCTCGGACCGATGGAGCCCGCGACCTCCGACAGGGCGCGCACCGGCGCGAGCGCCCTGCGGATCGTCAGGATGGCGATGCCGAGCGCCAGCAGCATGAACAGCGGGATGACCCAGGCGATGTCGAAGACGAATTCCTCGAGCATCGAATGGACAAGCGCGGTGGCGCCATTCGCCCGCGCCACCCAGACGGATACCGGACCGGCTGCGCTGCCGACCTCCAGCCCCAGGCCATAGTAGTCATGACTGCGGCCGGGGAGCTCCCTGAGATGGAAGTAGCCGGCATGTTCCGATGCGGCTGGCCAGCGCTCGACGATCGAGCCAAAGCTTTGCGGCGACGCCGCGATCAACCGGCCGTCGGCGCCCCGGATCGCAAAGATGTCGGCGGCTGGCGCGGTACCGTAGGCTTCGCGCAGGCTGTTCGGCAGGTCGAGCCGCGCCGTGCCATCCGATTGGCGGACGAGGTAAGTGGCGAGGTCGGCCGCCCGCAGGCTGAGCTCGCGGTCGGCCAGGGAATCGGCCGTGTCGTAAGCGCGCCAGGCGACGAAGCCGACGATCGCCGCCGCGCCGACGATGAACAGGATCACCACCGGCAGGACCAGGCGCAACTGCAGGGAATGCAGGCGAGGCCGGCTCATCAGTGGTCGACCAGGAGGTAGCCGACGCCGCGCACCGTATGGATCTCGACCGTGGCGCCGCCGTCGATCAGTTTGCGACGCAGATGGTGGACGTGCACCGGTATGGCATTCGATCCCAGCTCGTCGTCGATGCCGTAGAGCTTCTCCTCCAGCACGGCCTTGGGGACGACGCGACCGGCCCGGCGCATCAGATGCTCCAGGATGGCGCTCTCTCGCCGAGGCAAGGCGAGCACCGCGTCGCCGATGCGGACATCCCGTCCGACCGTGTCGAAGGCAAGGTTGCCGCTGCTGAGGACGGTTCCAAGGGCGCCTCCCGGCCGACGCAGGAGGGCCTTGACGCGCGCCACGACCTCGCTCGTGGCAAAGGGTTTGATCAGGTAGTCGTCGGCTCCGGCGTCGAGACCGGCCACCCGGTGTTCCACGGCGTCACGCGCGGTCAACACGAGGATGGGGATGGCGCTGCCGCGGGCCCGCATTTCGCCCAGAAGCGACAGTCCGTCGCCGTCGGGCAAGCCGAGATCGAGGACGACGGCGTCGTAGGGATTGGTGGCCACGGCCGCACTGCCTTCGGCGTAGAGTCGCACCGAATCCACGGTGAACCCGGCGCGCGACAGCGCGGAGCGAAGAATCTCCGCGATGCGGCCTTCGTCCTCGACCACCAGAATTCGCATGGCCTTCAGCAGCTCCTCGGCGTCCTGGCATGGCCATTCCGTCCCTAAACGCTCAGGCTCGCAAGGCAACTTTAAGGGAGCTTTAAGCCAGCTCTTCAGCTCCAGACCGACAAGACGGCGGCAGCAGCCTCCCTTTCGCTTCGGTGCGAGCGGAATGCGGGCCGTATATGCCTATGCCTTGATGCGGATATGCCGCCACGCCACGGCGTTGCCCGCATAGGCCTGCACGCCGATGAAGCCCGGCGCGCGGCCGCGTTCTGCGTCTGTGTTATGGAAGGACGTCGTCTGGCGGCTTTCACCGGTCTGGGTGTTGGTGAGGAAAACCGTGTAATCGTCGCCCTGCACAACAATCTCGTACTCGAACCAGACGCCGGGAACGAGCGCGGGACCGGGCGTGTAGCTCTGGACCGCGGGCTCGTTGCGGTTCTCGTGCCAGATGCGGTCGCCTGCCTGGATCTTGTAGATCGCGCCCGTGCGGTTCTTGAAAAGGCCGTTGGGCTCAGGCCGGAGACCGTAGAAGTCCTTGCCCGAATCGCCGACGGCATTGTCGTCGATCTGGACCTCGAAGCCCGAGATCACCGGCCGCCAGGCCGGATTGCCGGGATCGAACGCCGGTTCGCCGCCCAGTCGCTGCTTCAGCGGCGACGGCAGGTCGAGCGTCGGCAGCGCGAAACGCACGAAGACCCCGCTGTTTTGCTTGAGCGCGTCGAAGACCCTGAACTGCAGGCGCAGCGTGAAGTCGGCGAAGGTCTCGGTGGCGTAGTAGAACAGGCGCAGGCCGCCGTCGCCGTAGCTCAGCATTTGGCCGTCGACGTGCTGCATCCCACCACCCGAGGGACCGGCAAGGCGCCACCTGGAGAATGTCTTCGCCGTGCCGTCGAACAGTGGGCGGAAGCCTGCCTCGGACTGCGGACTGACGACCGGGTCGGGGCCCGGCAGCACACTGGCATTCAGGAGATCGCCGGTGCGTCGCGCCAACGCCACGCCGGACAGCATGGGGTTGGGAGAGCCCGCCGTCGGGAAGAGCGCAGGACCGGCCACGTAGCAGTTGGTCGTGTCATGGATACGCCCGAAGTCGTTGGTCACGGCGTCGGCGATGTTGGAGCCCATGCGCATGGTGCCGGCGTCATGATGTGTCGTGCCGAGATCGTCGCGCCTATTCTTGAAGGCTGCCAGCGCCGCCAAGCGCCCGGCGCGCGTCCCGACTGGCACGGGAATCACGGTGCTGCCGGCGAGGACCTCGAACGGCCCGTCGCCAGCGAAGATGAGCGCCACCTTGTCGGACACCGCGTCCATCTCGTCCCAGGTCACACGGTCGACGTTGGTCTCGGCGCTGCCGGGGAATTGTTGCGGGGTCGCTTTGGCGTTGCCGAGGGATACGATGGCTTTCGGCCGGTCGAAGTCGGTCTCGACCGTCGAGAGGTCGATGAAGCTATCCGGATTGCGCGGCGTCATCTCGCCGATGCCGCGGATGGTGATGACCACCGTGTCGTCGGTTGCCTGGCGTAGCGCGTCGATGTGCTCCAGCGTCGGCACCTTCTTGAACAGCTCGGCTTCGGAGTCGGCGCCGAGCTTGCTGAGGCCCGAAGCGGTGATCTGGAAATGATAGGTCTTGCCGTTGGCCGCCCTGCCCTTCACCAGCAATGCCGACACCTGAAGGCTCGGGATCGTCATGGGCGGCAGGTTGGCCGCGATCGCCGCCTTCGGGATGCGAATGGTGAGGTTCGACCGCAAATGGGCGATCAGGTTCTTTCCCATACGCTCGGCCGCCCTTCCGGCCAGGGATTGCTGGAATGTCGTGCGCGCCACGCGCGTGGTCTCCACGGTACCGAGCGCGAGAACCACCGCGCTCTGCCCGCCATTGCGCGGCGGTGCCAGCATGACGTCGACGGAGCCGCCATTCTGCCAAACGCGCACGCCCGTCACCCTTACCCAGTTGTCCGACTGGGTTTCGGTGATGAGATCCTGCACATGGCAGTTCGGCACCACCATGATGCGCTTGCGTGCGTCGGCCGCGGGGCCCACACCATCGGCTTCCTGGCTGGCCAGCCGCGTGGCGCGCATCAGGCCGGGCACGGCGCTGAACTTGTTGGTGGGAAAGAAGCCAGGCAGCGTGGTGGACTGGACGGCGAGCGGCGCCTCGAGCTTGAAGAGTTCCTTGAGCTTGGCCAGTGGCGTGGTGTCGCTTGCCGGCAGGCCAAGCCAATCGCGCAGGATCTTGGCGTCGAGCACGGGCTCACCCGGATCGGGATAGCGCACGGCGGGATGGTCGAGCAGATCGCCGAAGACAAATCCGGTTTCGTTGCCTGCGACGTTCAAGCCATCATCGAGCTGCTTGCGCAGCGCGATGTGAAGCGGGCCGTAGATGAAGTCGTTGGTCTCCTTCACCCCGATCTGGCGGCTGGCCTCGGCGAAATAGCGCGCCCGCAACTCCGCCCGCGCGGCGGCCGGCCAGCTGACCAGCTCGAAATCGAGCGGTTCCGGCGACCACCCGCCCCAGGTGAGCGAGCGTCCGCCGATGGCGAACAGAAGGCCGGCATAGTTGAGCGCCGGATGATTGACCCACGGCACGCGCATGTCGGGCGCGCCGCTGGCCGGTGCCACGAACGGCATGTTCTGGGCATGCTCGGGCAGCACGAAGGGACCTGCTTCGAGCACAAGGATGCGCCGGCTGCGCGTCGTATCGGCGATGAAGAGATGTTCGGCAACAATGGAGCCGAACGTGCCGCCACCCACCACGATGGTATCGAACTCGCGGCTACGGCCGCCGAGCACCTGTACTGCACTGTCTTTCGCCTCCTGCAGGGTGTTGCAGACGAAGCGCCCCATGTTGTCCAAGGAGAACGTGGTGGATTCGGCGGGCAGTGGTGCCATGGCTCTGCTCCCTCGAGTGTGGTTTTTTGGCGGTGGCTCGGTCTCCGTGGTAGCAGCCAGGGCGAGCGACGTGGCACTCGCGTCCCGGCGATACGGGAAACATAGCAGTCTTGCGTGACGAGCAGCTGTGATGAAAGCCACACCCGCGCGAGCGCGCTCGAGCCCGGCGAGCACGAGACGTCAGCGTCATAGAGAAGTGTACGAGCCCGTACACTCCGAGGAGAGAAGCCGGCCGCTACACCGCCGTCATTGACCGTTCGATGGCGCGATCATAGACGTCCAGCACCTGCTGCTTGGTCCGCAGGGCGTCGTCGTTGAACTGGGCTACCGTGGCATGCCGATAGCCAAGGCTGCCGATGGCCTGCAGCAACAGGCCTTCTGCCTTGGTGAACAAAGCATGGTCCTCGATGGTGAAGGATCCGATCATGCAGACTGCGCCGCGCTGCCGCGTGGCGTGCTGGCACCAGCCCTGCTCCACCTGCCGCTTGCCTTCCACCAGCATGCGGGTGACGGGGGCCGTAAAGGCGTGTTTGCTGCCATCGAAGGGCATGGTTTGATCCTTTCACGCGAATGGACACTCTGCCCGCCAACGCCGGCCGGCCGTGCAACGTTCCTAACGACTATTGGTGGGGATAGATCGAACTCGAGCATGGGTCCGGCTGGAATCAGCCGAACCCATCATGCCCTGTGGAACCACGATCTCCAGTGCGGGCGAATGGGATGAGATGGAACCGCACGCGGTTCCATCTCATCCATTCCGCTCTAGCTAGCCGCCAGACGTAGCAACCTTGGCTCGCGCTGCCTCCCGCTCCTCCGGTGGCCGTACGTGACTGAACATGGCGAGAAGTGCGAGGTCGTAGCCCGACTTCAGAATGCCCGCGATCAACAGCGGC
>JAEZHS010000537.1 GCA_023436825.1 Pseudomonadota bacterium
TCCCTGCACATCAACGACATGTATTCCATGGTCGAGGCGCTGGCGCCGACCAAGACGACCGCCGAATGGGTGAAGCTCCTGGACGACGCGCAGATCCCTAATGCACCGGTGTCCAAGCCGAGCGACCTGTTCGACGATCCACACCTGGTCTGGCGGCAGCTGTTCAAGAAGTATCCGCATCCCAGCGAGGGCGAGATCATGATGGTCGAGCCGCCCATGCGCATGAGCCGTACGCCGCCCGCCATCCGACGCATGGCGCCGCTTCAGGGTGCCGATTCGCGAAGCGTTCTCGCCGAAGCGGGCCTGAGCCCTGCCGAGATCGATGCCTTGAAGAAAGACGGAGCGCTTATCGAACCGACGTAGGCGTCGCCCGGCTCCGGTCGAGATGACGGGTTACACGCTCACCGCCAGCTCGGCCGCCGCCAAGTCCTCCAGGGCGGCGCCGACCGACTTGAACAGCGTGATCGAGGTCGCGTCGCCCGACGCGCGGCCGGATCGTTGCGCGCGTGAAAGCTCGTACAGGTCGGCGATCACGTCGGTTTCGCCGATCGTGCCGTTGGCCATCGGCTGGACGATGTCACCACCCTCCTTGAGGGCTCCGGCGCGGGTGTCGACGTAGACCCGCGCGCGTCGCACGGCCTCATCGTCCGTCTCACGCATCTGCGGCGTATAGGCGCCCACGAGGTCGATATGCTGGCCCTCGCGCAGCCAGCCGCCCTCTACCAGCGGCGCCGTGGAAAGCGTTGCACAGGAGATGATATGAGCCTCGCCGACTGCCTGCCGGCGGTCGGTCGCCGCGCGCACCGTGATCGGCCGCGCCAGCGCCTGCGGCAGCGATGCCGAAAGTTCCCGAGCGAGGCGCACCGCCTGCTCAGGCCGCCGGCCCCAGATCGCGACCTCGTCGATCGGCCGCACCTTGGCATGCACGCGGATCAGGTGGGGCGCCAGGGCTCCCGTGCCGATCATCAACAGCCGCCGAGCGTCGGGGCGCGACAGGTAGCGCGAGGCAAGCCCCGAAGCGCAGGCAGTGCGCCGCTTGGTCAGCATGGTGCCGTCGAGCAGCGCCACGGTCTGGCCCGTCGTGCCGTCGAGCAGCAGGTATTGGCCGTAGATCGACGGCAGCGAACGCTTGCCGTTGTCGGGGAAGACCGTGACCACCTTGATGCCGAGATGGCTGGCCCCCTTCTCCGTAGACTGGCCGCGTGTCCAGGCCGGCATCAGGAGCAGCATCGCGTCGGCCGAGCCTGGGCCGACCGGCTCGGCGATCTTGTGATGATGGCGCACCGGCATCTCGCAGCCGGCGCGGAACAATGCATCAAGGCGGCCGATCAGGGCGAGATCGTCGAGAGCTGCGTCGACCTCAGCGGCCAAGAGGATCTTCACGGGCCGATTTTCACTGGAAAGGGCCGCGGGTCCCGGACGGCAGCGAGAGCTCGGAGGAGACCAGGGCGCTCTGGCGCTCGAGTGCCCGTTGGTCGCGCGGCGCCAACCGGTTGGGCTCGGTCGACGACGGCGTGTCGGCCTGGCGCAGACGCTGGATCTCGCGCTCGAGCCGAGCCGCCTCGCCACTTGCCTCGCGCGCGCGCCGACGATGATGGCGCCCGGCCCACCAGCCCATGCCCAGCCCCGCCAGGACGCCCAGCAGCAGCACGCCGATGACCAGCAGATAGACCGGCATGACGACGAGATGCGGCAGCGGCCACAGCGCGAGCTGCACCGGCTGGCGATTGCTGACCGCAATCAGCACGCCGATCAGGATGAAGAGGATGAACAGGCCGCGGACGAGAAGCTTCATGGGCGCGGGAGAATGCCATGCTGGGAGCGCGCCACTCCAGTGGCGCGTCATAATGACAATGAGCGGGCCAGGGAGGTCCGCGGTCCTAAGACTTCTTGTCTTCGGGCGGCGGCTCGGGAGGCGCCAAACCTGCAGCCTTCACGGCTTCCTTGTTGAGCCGGTCGCGCAGGTCCTTGCCGGGCTTGAAGTAGGGCACGCGCTTGGAGGCCACGGCCACCTGCTCGCCGGTGCGCGGATTGCGGCCGGTGCGCGGCTCACGTTTCTTCACCGAGAACGCGCCAAAACCACGCAATTCGACGCGATGTCCACCGGCCAAGGCCTTGGAGATTTCGTCGAAGACTGTCGCCACGATCCGCTCGACATCCCTTTGATAGAGATGGGGATTCCGGGCCGCCAGGCGGGCAATCAGCTCCGACTTGGTCATTGTGATGACAATAAGGGAAAAATCGGCCCCCTTCAAGCCTAAGCCCTTGAATCAAAAAGAAAAGGAGCCTGGAAGGGCTCCCAAAGCAGGCGCAATGCGCCTTTTCGCATGAAAAAAGGGCCGGCTCTAGCGAGCCGGGCCCTTCCCGAAGGTCTCCGGACGGAGACCTTACTTGTCCTCTTCTTCCTTCTTCTGGGCCCGGCTGAGCGCCGCCCCGAGAATGTCGCCCAGGCTGGCGCCGGAGTCGGACGAGCCGAAGTCGGCCATCGCCTTCTTCTCCTCGTCGAGCTCGCGTGCCTTGACCGAGAGCACGACCCGGCGCGAGGCGCGGTCGATGTTGGTGATCTTGGCGTCGAGCTTGTCGCCGATGGCGTAACGGTCGGGACGCTGCTCGGAGCGGTCGCGGCTCAGCTCCGACTTGCGGATGAAACCCGGGATGCCGTCCTGCACCGTGACGTCGATGCCGTTGTCCTGGATGCCGGCCACGATGACGGTGACCACGTCGCCCTTCTTGGCGACCGAGCCCACCTTCTCGAACGGATCGTTGGCCAGCTGCTTGATGCCGA
>JAEZHS010000572.1 GCA_023436825.1 Pseudomonadota bacterium
ATGAGCTGGATGGACGAGGCGATGAAGGATCTGCGACCCTGGATCGGCCGCGTGCGCACCGTCGAGGACGATGTCGGGCTGATGGCGATGCGCCGTGTCGCCGGCACCTTCAACGTCGACCCGGCGACGATCGTGCGCGGCACCGAGCTGCCGCCGCACTGGTTCAGCTTTATCGGCGTCGAGACGGTGCTGCAGAGCGAGATCGGTCCCGACGGCCATGCCAAGAAGGGCGTGGTGCTGCCACCGATCCCGATGCCGCGTCGCATGGGCGCCGGCCGCCGGGTCAAAGTCATGGGCAAGCTGCGCGCCGGCGAGCCTGCCGTGAAGAAGGCCGAGGTCGCCGATATCGTCCCCAAGACCGGCCGGTCGGGCGACATCTTCGTGCTGACCATGCGCCAC
Source organism: Pseudomonadota bacterium (assembly GCA_023436825.1). The sequence goes on from JAEZHS010000572.1 coordinate 400, forward strand.
ACCTACGAGCAGGCCGGCAAGACCCTCGCGGTCGACGAGATGGACGCCATCTACCGGCAGGCGGTGCCGGCGGGACAGAAGACGACGGCGACCGTTCCCACCCCGGCGCGCACCGACCATACCTGGAGCGAGCGCACCGAGCTCACGAACACGCTCAACTTCCGTTTCTCGGCGCTGACCTGGAACGCCCATCGCATCCACTACGACGGCGACTACACGCGCACCGAGGAAGGCTACCCCGCCATCGTGTCCAACGGCGGCCTGTCGATGCACCTGATGGTCGATGCGGCCTTGAAGCACGCCAAGGGCGAACTCGTCAGCTACACGACGCGGCTCGTCCATCCGCTGTGGGTCGGCGAGTCCATCGAGGTGCGCGGCGAGGAGCAGAAGGACGGCAAGCTCAGGATCTGGGCGGCCGACAAGAACGGCGTGCTGTGCGGCGAGATGGACCTGGAGTTCGCGTGATGAACGGCGGCCCTCTCGACGGCGTGCGCGTCATCGACCTGACGACGGTCGTGGTCGGGCCGATCTGCACGCGCACGCTGGCCGATTACGGCGCCGACGTGATCAAGGTCGAGGCGCCGGCCGGCGACCTTCTGCGCACCATGGCGCGGGGCAGCCGCAATCCCGGCATGTCGGGCAAGTTCCTCAATTTCAACCGCAACAAGCGCTCGATCGTGCTCGACCTCAAGAAGGCCGACGGGCTCGCCGCGATGAAGCGCCTGATCGCCAACGCCGACGTGTTCGTGAGCAACGTGCGGCCCGAAGGGCTCGCCCGTGCCGGCCTCGACTACAAGAGCCTGGCGCCCACGCACCCCAAGCTCATTCACTGCTCGATCCTGGCCTTCGGCCGCGGGGGCCGATACTACAACCGGCCAGCCTACGATCCGATCGTGCAGAGCCTGTCGGGCGTCGCCGGCACCCTCGCCCGCGCGACCGGCGAGCCGCGCTTCGTGCCCATGGTGATGAGCGACCACACCAGCGGGCTGATCGCCGCCCAGGCCATCGGTTTCGCCCTCTATCGCCGCGAGAAGACCGGCAAGGGCGAGGCGATCGACGTACCGATGCTGGAGAACATGGCCTCGTTCGTGTCGAGCGAGCACATGGGCGCCATGACCTTCGACCCGCCGGTCGGCCCCAGCGGCGACAACCGCCTGCTGACGCCCGACTACCGGCCGCTGCCGACCAAGGACGGCTACATCACCGTCGCGCCCAACACGAACGCGCACGCCTTCGGCTTCTTCGACGCCATCGGCCGGCCCGAGCTCAAGAGCGACCCGCGCTTCGACAGTCCCGGCAGCCGCACGGCCAACTCCGCCGAATACTTCGAGGTCCGCAAGACCGGGCTCGCCCAGAAGACCACGGCCGAGTGGCTAAAAATCTTCGACGAACTCGACATACCGGCCGCCCGATACAATTCGATCGAGGACCTGCTGACCGATCCGCATCTCGACGATGTCGGCTTCTTCGGCGCTGAAGACCATCCCAGCGAGGGCCGCATCCGGCGCACCCGTCCCGCCAACACCTTCTCCGGCGGCGACCGCGAGAAGCTCGCGCACGCGCCGAAGCTCGGCGAGCACACGAGCGAGGTGCTGGCGGAAGCCGGGTACTCCGAGGCCGAGATCGAGGCGATGAAAGCGGCAGGCGCGGTGCGCTGATGGGAGCACGAGCCTCCGGCCCGCCCATGATCTTCCGGACCGCGCGCTTCCAGCTCGCTCATAATTCATGAGCGCGCAGGATGCGCGCGGTCCGGAAGATCACACCGGCTTCTCGCCTTCGATCAGCACGCGCTGCATGACTCGCGGCTCACCCACCGGGTAGTCGATCACCACCCGGTGCATGGTGGCGCGGTTGTCCCAGATCACGATGTCGCCCGTCGTCCAGACATGGCCGAAATGGTGCCGCGGCTTGCGCGCCTCGTCGGCCAGCTCGTCGAGCAGCGCATCGCTCTCGGCCCGCTCCAGCCCGACGATGCGATCGAGCCGATTGGGATTGAGATAGAGCGCCTTGCGGCCGGTCTCGGGATGGGTGCGCACTAGAGGATGCTCGATGTCGGGCGTCTCGGCGATCTCCTGCGACGTGCGCGCCGAGGGCCGATTGCGGGCGCGCGGCGTGTCGTAGCTGTGGATGGCCCGCATCCCGTCGATGCGCTGCCGAAGCTTCGCGGGCAGCGCCTCGTAGGCCGAGTGCATGTTGCAGAACCAGGTCGAGCCGCCGTGGCTCGGAATCTCGATGCCGTGCAGCAGCGTCGCCTTGGCGGGAACCGCGAAGTACGAATCGTCGGTGTGCCAATCCTCGGCCCGGATCGCCGTCTTGTCGGTCGTGCCATCGGCCATCAGGGTCGACACCATGACCGACACTTCCGGCACGTCGCCGCTGCGCTTGTAGCGCAGGAGCTGCGTCCTTGGCGTGCCGAAGGCCCGCGCGAAGGCCAGCGTCTCGCCCGGGCGCCATGCGCTCGCCGGGCACGACGACCAGCAGATGCTCGGCCAGGGCGCGATTCAGAAGCGCTGCGATCTCGGGCTCGCCGGTACGGCTGCGATCGAGCCCCTCTATCCGCGCGCCCAATGGGCCCTTACAGGGAACGATCTCTGGCATGTCTCGGACTCTAGGGTTCGTGAGGCCGGCGGGACGCCGGCGGTCGGGAAGACAGCCCCAGCAGGTCGCGCATCCAGCGCCGCACGTCCTGGATCATCGCCTTCGCCTTCTGCCAGGCCGGCAGGGCGCGCACGAAGGCATAGAGGCGGTCGCGCCAGTCGAACAGCCAGGTTTCGGCGCGCAGGTACCAGCCCATCTGCACCAGGGTCGGGCGCAGCACCATGTAGAGCCGCGCCACCAACGCGGTTGCCAGCATCTTGCCGATGACAACACTCAGCAGCGACAACCCGTAGCGATGATGCAAAGCAAACCAGACAGCGGAAAGTTTGATCGGAATCACCAGCAGTGAAGGCGCGCCGAAGGCCAGCAGCGCAGCCCAGGGGGGCAGCCGACGCAACCAGAGCTCGATCGCGGCCACGGGCGGCCATTTGGCGATCGCCGCCATGGCCAGCCCCAGGTAACGCAGCAGCGTCTCCTCGATGAACACGATCGCCGCGGCGATCGGCACGAAGAGAAGCTGCAGGGCGTATTTCAGGTGGCGTTTCACGACAGTGACAACTAAAGGTGCAATCCTGGCAATTGGGTGACCACTACCATGTTCTACCGTCGCACTCTTGCCCAACTCATGGCCGCGGCCGCGCTGGCGCCCGCCGGCCTCTCGGCCCAGGCCCGGCGGCCGCTGACGCGCATCGCCTTCGGCTCGTGCGCCGAGCAGGCCGATTCGCAGCCCATCTGGGACGCCATTCTCGCCTACAAGCCCGAGCTTTTCATCTTCGCCGGCGACAACGTCTATGGCGATTTCAACACCGCCGACGCCGGCCCCCTGCGCAAGGCCTATGCCACGGCCGAGGCCATCGCAGGCTACAACAAGCTGCGCGACAGCATCAGCCATCTCGCGGTCTGGGACGATCACGACTACGGACTGAACGACGGCGGCGGCGACTTCCCCCACAAGGCCGTGTCGAAGGATCTCTTCCTCGACTTCTGGAAAGTGCCGGCAACGGACGTCCGGCGTACGCGCGAGGGCATCTACGATTCGCACATCATCGGCCCGCCGGGCATGCGCGTGCAGATCATTTTGCTCGACATGCGCTGGTTCCGCTCGCCGCTCAAGATCACCGACCAGCGCGGCGCGCCCGGCAAGGAGCGCTACGTGCCCGATCCCGATCCGGCCAAGACCATGCTGGGCGAGACGCAGTGGGCATGGCTGGCCGCGGAGCTGCGCAAGCCCGCCGAGCTGCGCCTGCTGGTATCGAGCATCCAGGTGCTGGCCGAAGGCCATGGCTGGGAGCGCTGGGGTAACTTTCCGCTCGAACGCCAGAAGCTTTTCGACACGATCCGCGACGCACGCGCCAAGGGCGTCGTTCTGCTGTCGGGCGATCGCCATGTCGGCGCGCTCTATCGCGAAGCGCCGGCCGACATCCCGCCGCTCTACGAAGTGACGTCGAGCGGCATCAACAAGGCTTTTTCCGCCGCCAAGGAACCCGGGCCCAATCGCCTCGGGGCGCTCTATGCGGCGCCGAACTTCGGCGTCGTCGACATCGACTGGTGGGCACGGCAGGTCACGCTGGCGCTGCGCGACGAGGGCGGCACGACGCAGCGGCAGGTCGCGATCGACTTCCAGACGATCGGCGTGGGGTGACGCGCGTCAGTCGAGCTTGGCTCCGGAGGCCTTGACGACCTTCGCCCACTTCTCGACGTCCGACTTCAGCATCGCCCGGAATTGCTCCGGGCTCGTGATCAGCGGCGTGGCGCCCTGCTGCTTGAAGAGCACGCGCACCTCCTGCTCGGCCAGCACCTTGCCCACGTCGGCGTTGATCTTCGTGACGACCGCCACCGGGACGCCGGCCGGCGCCAGCAGCCCGAACCAGGGATCGACGTCGAAGCCGGGCGCTCCCGATTCGGCGAGCGTCGGGATGTCGGGCGCCGCCTCGGCGCGGGACGCGCTGGTGACGACGAGGGCGCGGACCGAGCCCTGGGTCACGAAGGGAAGCGCCGAGGGCAGCGTCGGCACCGCCGCCTGGATCTGACTGCTGACCAGGTCGTTCATCGCCGGCGCGATCCCGCGATAGGGCACGTGCACCATGCGAATGCCGAACTCGGTGTTCACCATCTCGCCGATCAGGTGATTGACCGAGCCGTTGCCCGAGGAGCCGTAGGTGATCTCGCCCGGCTTCTGCCGGACAAGGGCGACGAATTCCTGAAAGTTCCTGGCCGGGATCGACGGATGGACGACGATCGCGAAGGGCAGCGAGGCCACGGTCGCGACGGGCTGGAAATCCTCGACCGAATCGAACGGGAGCTTGGCGTAGAGGCTGGGGTTGATCGCCTGCGTCCCGGCATAGCTCATGAGCAGCGTGTATCCGTCGGCCGGCGCCTTGGCGACGAACTCCGTGCCGACGACGCCGCCCGCGCCGGGCTTGTTCTCGATGATGACCGTCTGACCCCACAGTGCCGCCAGCCTCTGGGCGACGATGCGCGCGAGGATGTCCGAAGCGCCGCCGGGCGTCTGCGGCACCACGATGCGAACGAGCTTTGCCGGGAACGCCTGGGCGTGCGCCCGCCCCGACATCGCCGCGCCGAAGACGGTGGCGGCAAGAAGCGTTCGCCGCGCGATCACGCTGCCAGTCATATCCCGAAATCCTCCCTGGTCGTGGTTTCGCCTTCGCCGTTCACGCCGCCGGCCGCACGGCATCCGGCTGGAAGCCGTACTCCATGATGGTGACGCGCCAGTGGATGCGCGCCTGGTCCGGCGGATGGTCACCCGCAGCGGCGTGGATCGATGAGCGGTTGTCCCATATCACGACGTCGCCGACGTGCCACTTGTGCCGGTAATCCGCTTCCGGCTGGATCATGTAGGTGAAGAGCTCCTGCAGGAGTTCGTCGCCCTCCTGCTGGCCCAGGCCCACGATGCCGAAACTGTGGATCGGATTGACGTAGAGCGCCTTGCGCCCCGTCTCCGGATGGACGCGCGCAATCGGATGGAAGGCCTCTGGCGGCTTGCGGCGATGCTGCTCGTCGAGGAGCTCGTGGCCGTAGCGCCTGGCGCCGCCATAGCGGAAATGGCCCGTCAGCCCCTCGATGCGGGCCTTCAACCGGTCGGGAAGCGCGTCGTAGGCCGCGTACATGTTGGCGAACAGCGTGTCGCCGCCGTGCGTCGGGATCTCGATGGCATAGAGCTGCGTGGCCTTCGCCGGCGATTTCGCATAAGGCAGGTCGGTGTGCCAGTCGTTGCCGCGCTTGTGCACGGCGTCGTCGACCTTGCCGTCCCTGCGCACCGCATTGGCGCCGAGAAGCGTCACCTCGGGATGATCCGGATGGCGCGTGGTCCGCGAGATATGGGGCTGCACGACGCCGAAGCGACGGCTGTAGTCGAGGTATTCCTCGATGCCGAGCTTCTGATCACGGATGACGACGACGTTGCGCTCGAGGTAGGCGCGATAGATGACGGCAAAATCGTCGTCGCTCAGCTTCGTCAGATCCACGCCCCGGACCTCGGCGCCGATGTACGGCTTGATCGGGATTACTTCGGGCATTCGCTTCCTCCTCGCTTGGCGCCAATAATACCGATCGATAATGTCTGTGATATCATCAATATTATTGATATAGTGCCCATGGACTATCGACAGGTTCACAGCTTCCTCTGCCTCTACGAGGAAGGCAGCGTCACGCGCGCGGCGAGCCGGCTCGGCATCGTCCAGCCGGCGCTCAGCATGTTGATCGCCAAGCTGGAGCGCGACCTCGGCGTCGTGCTGTTCGAGAGAAGCTCCCGCGGCGTGAGGCCGACGGCCGAGGGCAGGCGCTTCTACGAGCTGGCGCTTCCCCTGGCCCGCGGCTTCGAGAACGTCCGTCGCCAGATGATCGACATGGGTGGTGCGGCGTCGGGCACCGTGCGTGTCGGCATCGTTCCGTCGCTGATGCCGGCCGTCGTCCCCGCCGCCCTCCAGACATATTGCGACGTGCTGCCAGACGTTTCAGTGCAGGTGACGGAAGGCTACAGCACGACGCTCCTCGCGAAGGTCGACGCCGGCGAGCTCGACTTCGCGATCGTGAACGACCCGCTGCAGCCGGGCGCGCTCACCGTCGAGCGGCTGATCCGCGAGGAACTCGTGCTCGTCACCGGGCGGGCGTCCGGGCTCGCTGCACCGGGGCCGTTCGACTGCACCGAGTTGCAACGACTGCCCCTCATCATGCCGACCGCCGGGCAGGGCCGACTGCGCATTCCCGTCGAGCCGCGGCGTAGACGGCGGGCCGCCCCGACCAGTCCCCGCCTGGAGATGGATGCGATCGCGCCCACTCTCGAGCTGGTGAAGTCGGGCCGGTGGGCGACGATCCTGCCGCTGGTGGCCATCGCGCCCGAGCTCGCCTGCCCGGACCTTCAGGTCAACCGGCTACGCCGGCCCGGCATCAAGCGCGCGCTCACACTTTTACATCATCCGCGCCGCCCGCCGAGCCTCGCGGCGAAGAGGCTGCAGGAAGCCCTGGCCGCCGCTCTCAAGGACACGCTCGATCGCGCGATCGAGATCGTCCGGAGCGTCAAATGAAAAGGGCCGCCCGATGGCGGCCCTTCCCTATCGTGAAGCGCGTCTGCCCTACTCCGGCTTGACGCCGGCGGCCCGCACGGCGGGCACCCACTTGTCGATCGACGCCTTGAGCTGCGCAGCGAGCGCCTCCGGCGTCGTCTCCTTGCCCTCGGGCAGGTCGACGGCGAGCTCGGTCAGGCGGACCTTCACCTTCTCGTCCGAAAGCGCCGTGACCAGCGCCTGGTTGAGCTTGGCGACGACGTCCTTGGGCGTGCCCTTGGGCGCGAAGAAGCCGTTCCAGATCGTGACCTCGTAGCCCTTGAGGCCGGACTCGTCGACGGTCGGCACGTCGGGGAGCTGAGACAGGCGCTTGGTCGTCGACACGCCCAGCGCCTTGATGTTCCCGCTCTTGATCTGCGGCAACACGTTCACGGCCTGGTCGACCATGTAGTCGAACTGCCCAGACACCAGATCGTTCAGCGCCGGACCGGTTCCCTTGTAGGGGATCTCCAGCACGTCGACCTTCATCATGCTGTTCAGCATCAGACCGCCGAGATGCGAGGCCGCGCCGATGCCGGCCATGCCGTACTGGACCTTCTTCTCGTTGGCCTTCACGTAGGCCTGGAACTCCTGAAAGGTCTTGGCCGGCAGGTCCTTCTTGGTGACCAGCACCATCGGGTTGGTGCCGCCGAGCCCGACCGGCTCGAAGTCCTTCTGGCTGTCGTAGGGCAGCGACTTGTAGAGCGCGATGTTGACCGCAAGCGTGCCCATGTGGGTGAAGGCGAGCGTGTAGCCGTCGGGCGTCGCGCGCGCGACCTTGGCGACGCCGATCGTGCCGCCGGCGCCGCCGACATTCTCCACGATCAGCTGCTGGCCCAGCGCCTCGCCCATGCGCTGGCAGAGGATGCGGGCGAGCGCATCGGTCGGGCCACCGGCCGCGAAAGGCACTACCACGGTGATGGGCTTGTTCGGATAGGCCTGGGCCATGGCGCCCAGCGGCAGGGCCGCCAGGCCGGTAGCAGCGACGCCGCCCAGCAGGACGCGTCTTTTCATCTTGATCTCCCTGAAACAGTGCAACTGCGGGGCGCAGCTACACTGTCTTCACAAGCTCCGCAATGGCCGCACCGACGGTCTTAGTGTCGCCATTGCCGCCCAGGTCCCGGGTCCTGGGACCGCCTTCCACCAAAGACGCGGCAATCGCCCGTTCGATGGCCTCGGCAGCCTCCGGATAGCCGAGATGCCGCACCATCATGGCTCCCGACCAGATCTGGCCGATCGGGTTGGCGATGTACTTGCCGGCGATGTCGGGCGCCGAGCCGTGCACCGGCTCGAACATCGAGGGGAACTTGCGCTCGGGGTTGATGTTGCCGGACGGCGCCACGCCGATCGAGCCGGTGAGCGCCGGGCCCAGGTCCGAGAGGATGTCGCCGAACAGGTTGGAACCGACGACGACGTCGAACCAGTCGGGGTTGCGCACAAAGTGCGCCGTCAGGATGTCGATGTGGTACTGGTCGGCCTTGATGTCGGGATAGTGCTTCTTCATCTCGGCGAAGCGCTCGTCCCAGAACGGCATCGTGTGGATGATGCCGTTGGACTTGGTGGCCGACGTCACGTGCTTCTTCTTGGTCTTGCTCGCGAACTCGAAGGCGAACTTCAGCACGCGGTCGACGCCCTTGCGCGTGAAGATCGCCTCCTGGATGGCGAACTCCGCGTCGGTGCCCTGGAACATGCGGCCGCCGATCTGGCTGTACTCGCCCTCGGTGTTCTCGCGCACCACCCAGAAATCGATCTCGCCCGGCTTGCGGTTGGCGAGCGGCGACGGCACGCCCTCGAACAGGCGCACGGGACGCAGGTTCACGTACTCGTCGAAATCGCGGCGGATCGGGATCAACAGGCCCCACAGCGAAACGTGGTCGGGCACGCCCGGCCAGCCGACGGCGCCCAGAAAGATGCTCTCGAACTGCTTGAGCTGCTCCATGCCGTCATCCGGCATCATCTTTCCGGTCTGCAGCAGGCGATCGCACGACCAGTCGAAGTCGGTAAACTCGAGCTGGAAATTGAAGCGCCGCGCCGCGGCTTCGAGGACGCGGACGCCTTCGGGCAGAACTTCCTTGCCGATTCCGTCTCCCGGAATGAGCGCGATCTTATGCTTGGCCATGCTTTCCTCCTGCGGCGCTGAACGACGTATACTGGCTGGGTGTTTTGGAGCAAGCCCGAGGGGCAGCGATGACCTACGACCTCAAGATCACAGGCGGCACGATCGTGGACGGCTCGGGCAAGCCCGGCTTCACGGGTGATGTCGGCGTCAAGGACGGCAAAGTGGTGGCGCTGGGCAAAGCCGAGGGCGCCGCCGACACAACCATCGACGCCAAGGGCAAGGTCGTCTCGCCGGGCTTCGTCGACGTGCATACCCATTACGACGCCCAGATCCTGTGGGACCGCATGCTGAGCATCTCGCCCTGGCATGGCGTCACCACGACGGTGATAGGCAATTGCGGCTTCGGCGTCGCGCCGACCAAGGCGATCCATCGCAAGCTCATCATGCAGACGCTGGAGAAGGTCGAGGGCATGAGCCTCGAAGCGCTCGAGGCGGGGCTCGGCGCCAGCTGGCCGTTCGAGACCTTCCCACAATATCTCGACGCCTTGGAGAAGCGCGGCTCTGCGATCAATGTCGCCGCCCTGTTCGGCCACACGCCGCTGCGCCTCTACGTCATGGGTGAGGAATCGACAGAACGCGCCGCGACGCCCGACGAGATCGCCGCGATGAAGAAGCTGGTGCGCGAGGCGATGGACGCGGGCGCCATCGGCTTCGGCACGTCGGTGTCGGTGAGCCACAACGGCTATGCCGGCAAGCCCGTGCCCAGCCGCCAGGCCACCGTCGAGGAGATGGACGCGCTGGTCTCGGTCATGGGCGAGCTGAAGCGCGGCCTGATGCAGATTACCATCGGCCGCGACTTCTCCACGCGCCACATGGCCGAGGTCAGTCGCAAGTACAACGTGCCGGTGACGTGGACCGCCCTGCTCTCCTACCTCTACGGCCCCGGCGGCCATCGCAAGCAGCTCGACCTCGCCGCCGAGCAGCGCAAGGCGGGCGCGCTGGTCATCCCGCAGGTGAGCTGCCGGCCGCTCAACTTCGAATTCACCTTTGCGGAGCCCTTCATCTTCGACGTCATGAAGTTCATGAACGAGCTCGCCGTCGAGGACGCCAAGGCGCCGGGCACGCGCCGTCGCGCCTACGCCGACCCGGCCTGGCGCGAGAAGCTGCGCAGTGAGCTCACGCCCCTCTTCCGCAACTGGTGGGACCGCGTGGTCATCGCCTGGGCGCCTTCGGCGCGCGAGCTCGAGGAGCAGCCGCTTGCCGCCGCCGCCGCGAAGCTCGGCAAGGATCCGGTCGATCTCGCGCTCGACCTGGCGCTCGCCAACGACCTGCAGGCGCGCTTCCGCATGGCCGTGATGAACTTCGACGAGAAGGAAGTGGCCGAGCTGATCACCGATCCCAACACGATCATCGCGCTGTCCGACGCGGGCGCCCATGCCAGCCAGCTCTGCGACGCCTGCTATTCGACGTATCTGCTCGGCCACTGGGTGCGCGAGAAGAAGACGTTTACGGTCGAGCAGGCGGTTCACAATCTCACGCAGCGGCCGGCCGAGATGTTCGGCATCACCGATCGAGGCCTTCTGGCCGAAGGCCGGCCGGCCGACGTCGTGGTGTTCGACCCCGAGACGGTCGGCCCGGGGCCGCTGAAGCGCGTCTATGATCTGCCGGCCGGCGCCGATCGCTTGGTATCGGAGGCAAGCGGCATCGACGCCGTCATCGTCAACGGCAAGCTCATCCGCCGGAACGGCATGGATGCGGTCGCAGCCAATGACAAACTGCCCGGCCGCCTGCTACGTCACGGACGCGCCACTTAGTTCTCGAAACGGGAGGGAATCATGATCCACGTCATCGCCATCATCACCGCCAAGCCCGGCAAGCGGGACGAGATCCTCAAGAACTTCAAGGCCAACGTACCGGCCGTCCACGCTGAGAAGGGCTGCATCGAGTACGGCGCCACCGTCGACACCGACGGTGGCCCGTTCGCCAAGTTCGGCCCCGATACCTTCGTCGTCATCGAAAAATGGGCGACCATGGACGACCTCAAGGCCCATGGTGCTTCGGCGCACATGAAGGCCTACGGCGAGAAGAACAAGGACCTCGTGGCCAACCGCGCTGTCCACGTCCTGCAGAACGCTTGATTACCGACATCGACGTCGCTGCCTACGCTCGCGACGGCGTCGTCTGCCTGCGCGCCGCGTTCGATCTCGCTTGCGTCGAGCGCATGCGCGCCGCGGTCGAGCGCGACCTCGCTTCGCCGGGGCCGCATGCCACCAACTTCGCCGAAGGCAGCAGCGCGGGCCGTTTCTTCGGCGACATGTATATGTGGCGACACGATCCGGAGTTCCGCGCCGCCGCGCTCGACTCGCCCGCCCCGGCTATCGCCGCTCGTCTGATGGACTCGACCTCGGCCGACTTTTTCTACGACCAGCTGTTCGTGAAGGAACCGGGCACGGCGCATCCCACGCCGTGGCACCAGGACCAGCCCTACTGGCCGGTCAAAGGTTGGCAGGCCACGTCGGTATGGATCGCACTCGACGATATCGACCGCAGCAACGGCGCCGTCGAGTTCGTGGCGGGCTCTCACCGCTGGGGCATCAGCTATCGGCCGACCCCGTTCCGCAAGGACCACGAGGTCAAGTTCACTTCGAGCGCCCTGGCGCAGATCCCCGACATCGATGCCGACCGCGGCAAATACGACATCCGCTGGTGGAAGATGGCGCCGGGCGACTGCCTGGTGTTCCACGCCATGATCGTGCACGGCGCG
>JAEZHS010000547.1 GCA_023436825.1 Pseudomonadota bacterium
CGCCAAGGGCGGCGCCGGCACGGCCTTCTTCGTGCCCGCGACCGGCCGACCTTCATACCTGGTCGGCGGCAAGCCGCCGCCCGCTCCCCCAGCCCCGCCGCCTCCGCCGGTGGCCGCGGCACCGCCGCCCGCCCCAACCCCGGCGCCGGTCGCGACCGCTCCGGCGCCGGCACCTGCGCCGCCGCAGCAGGTCATGGTGGACGAGGACCGCATGTCCGATCAGGAGCGGCGGCAGGTCCAGGTGGCGCTGGCGACGCTGGGATATTATTCCGGCCGCATAGACGCCACCTTTGGCCCCGAAACTCGCGCCGCCATCCGTCGCTATCAGTTCGAGATCAAAGGCGAGATGACGGGCCATCTCACCGCCGAGCAGGCGACAAAGCTCGTCAACAGCGTGCGCTGAGCATCAAGAGCTGAGTATCAAGACGAAGGGGTCACGCCGTGGGTCTCCGGACGAAATTCAACTTGGTCATGGTCAGCGCTTTCCTGATCGGCCTCGCGATCGCAACCTTCCTTGCCAGGGAGATCACGATCGAGGAAGCGAGGCGCCAGATGCTCAACGAGGCGAACCTCATCATGCGCAGCGGCACGGCCGTCCGCGGTTACACCCAGAACGAGATCCGGCCGCTCATCGTCGACCAGCTCGCGGTGCGCTTCCTGCCCCATTCGGTTCCGTCCTACTCGGCGCAGACCGTGCTGCATCAGCTGCAGAAGGATTTCCCCGACTATTCCTACAAGGAAGCGGCCCTCAACCCGACCAATCCGGCCGACCGCGCCACGAACTGGGAATCGGACGTCATCCACGCCTTCAAGAACGATCCCAAGCTTGCCGAGTTCGTCGGCCTTCGCGAGACGGCGACCGGTCCGTTCCTGACCTTCGCGCGCCCGTTTCGTCTGACCGACAAGGCCTGCCTCGCCTGCCATTCGACGCCGGCGGCGGCACCGCCGACCATGGTCGACCTCTACGGCAACAGCAACGGATTCGGCTGGCAGCTGAACGACGTGATCGGCGCTCAGATCGTCTCGGTGCCGATGAGCGTCGCGCTCGATCGCGCCAACCGGTCGTTGCTGGCGTTCGTGGGTTCGCTCAGTGCAGTGTTCCTGGTGATGCTCGTGGTTCTGAATGTGCTGATGCACTTCGTCATCCTGAAGCCGATACAGGAGATCACCGCGCTCGCGCGCGATGTCAGCGCCGGCAAGACCGACGTGGCGGAGTATCCGGTCAAGGGACGTGACGAGATCTCCTCGCTGGGCCGCTCGTTCAACCTCATGCATCGCAGTCTTCAGAACGCCATGAGGATGCTGGAGGGCACATGAGCGGTGTTCTGGGGCGGTAGGCATGCAGCCGCTCCCGCCCAACATCGGCCGCTATGTCGTCGAGGAGTTGGTCGGCGTTGGCGGCATGGGCCAGATCTACAGGGCACACGATCCCGTCCTGCGCCGCACTGTCGCCATCAAGCTGATCTCGACCAAGCTGATGAGCGGCGCCGACCGCGCCGACTACATCAAGCGCTTCCGGCGCGAGGCCGAGGCGGCGGCTCGCTGTGCGCATCCCAACATCGTCGCGGTCTATGACTTCGCCCTGCACGAGGAGCAGCCTTACCTCGCGATGGAGTTCGTTTCCGGGCGCAGCCTGCGCCAGCTTCTCGACGATGCGCCGGTCATGGAGGTTCCCGATGCCATCGCCGTCATGCTGCAGGTCCTCGACGCCCTGACCAGCGCCCACGAGCAGGGCGTGATCCACCAGGACATCAAGCCTGGCAATATCATGCTGACGGCCGAGCAGCGCGTGAAGGTGGGCGACTTCGGCATCTCGAAGTTGATGAACGTCGAGACCACGACCGTCTTCTCGACGATCGGCACGCCGTCCTACATGTCGCCCGAGCAGTGCCGAGGCGACGACATCGTCGACGGCCGGTCCGACATCTTCTCGGCCGGCGCCACCTTGTTCGAGATGGTGGCCGGCGAACGGGCCTTCCAGGGCCGCAACGTGACCGAGGTCAGCCGTCGCATCCAGAACGACAACCTGCCGCTTCTGCCGGCGAACGTGCGCAACGCGGCGCCGCGCCTGCAGCTGGTGCTCGAGCGCGCCATGGGCAAGCACCCGGCTGACCGCTTCGATACCGGCGCCGACATGGCCGAGGCGCTGCGCCAGGTGCTGCGCGAGGCGGGGCCCGACAGCACGCGCATCGCGCCCGAGGCCAGGGTCACAACGGTGGTCTCGCCGCGCGCGCCGCGCGAGGACTCCGCCGGGCGCAACCCGCAGCCGACGCTCGATCCCACGCTGCTGAAGACGGTGGAGGACAAGCTCCGGACCTATGTCGGTCCGGTCGCGCGCGTCCTGGTGCAGACGGTCGCCGCGCGCGGCCGTTCCGCCGCCGACCTCGTTTCGGAGCTCGCGCAGTCGGTGCCCGACGAGGCCGATCGCGAGCGGTTCCTCCGCGAGACGGCGTCGCTGGCGCGGCTCCGCCCATCCGCGCCGACGGGCGGACCACCGCTCAGCGACAGCAGCGGCCGTCGCGGCAGCATCAGCCTGTCCGAACAGGAGCTCGAGCGGGTGCAGGCGGCATTGACCCAGTTCGTCGGACCGATCGCCCGCGTGCTGGTGCGTCGCGCGGCCGTCAATGTCTCGTCCGTCGAGCTTCTGTGGCAGGCGCTCGCGACCCACATCGAATCGCCGGCCGAACGGGCCGCCTTCCTGCGCCTGCGCCAGAGCTAGAGTAGCCGTTGCTCCCCACGCGAAGCGTGGGGAGGAAGTGATGTCGGTTACGCCATGACGATCGCCACCCGCCCCGTCACCGAGCGCTCCAGCAGCGCGCGCATCGCCTCGGCCGCCTGATCGAGACGATAGGTGCGGTCGACGTGCGGCCGGCAGAGTCCGGCCTCGCACCAGCCGCGGATGCGTTCCATCAGCGCGAAGGTGCGGTCGGCCTGTTCGAAGCGCGCGTCGTGCGGGCTCCATCCGACGTAGTAGCCATAGTTGAAGCCGGTCACAGCGATGGTCTTGACGAGCAGGATGTTGGCCGGGATCTGCGGGATGGTGCCGCCGGCAAAGCCGATCGGACAGATCCGGCTCTCGACCGCCATGCAGCGCAGCGACTGGGCGAAGACGTCGCCGCCCACCGGGTCGTAGACCCGGTCGACGCCGCGTCCGCCGGTGAGCTTCAGCACTTCTTCACGGAAGTCCTGGCTCGAGTAGTCGATCACGTGGTCGGCGCCGCGCGCCTTGGCGAAGGCGGTCTTCCGCGCGCCGCCCGCGGTCGCGATGACCGTGGCACCCAGAATCCTGCCGATCTCGACGGCCGCCATGCCGACGCCGCCTGCCGCGGCGTGGACCAGCAGCGTTTGCCCCTTCTGCACGTCGAGCGCCATCGGCCAGGTGAGTGCGCCGGCCGAGGTTGGATAGGAGATCGCGAGCTGGATCGCCTCGACGAAGCCCACGGTCTTCGGCTTGGGGAAGACATTGACCTCGTGGGCCACGGCCTCCTCGGCAAGGCCGCCCCAGTCGAGCACGGCCACCACCTCGTCGCCCACCTTCAGCCGTTTGCAGCCCGGCGCCACTTCGGTGACGACGCCCGAGACCTCGGTGCCCGGCGCGAAGGGGAAGGGCGGTCGGCGCTGGTACTTGCCCGCGATCACCAGGGTCGTGGCGAAGCTCACGCCCGCGGCCTCGATGCGGATGCGGACCTGGCCTGGCTCGAGCGCCGCCGGCTCGACGTCCTCGAGGTTCAGGTCTTCGGGCCCGCCCCATCGGCGGCAGATCATCGCTTTCATCGATTGACCTCGTCCTCATGCTCTTCCGGACCGCGCGCATCCTGCGCGCTCATGGTCCCGAAGACTCAATCCAGCGCTACCGGCAGGCTCTTCACCCCGCGCAGGATCAGCGAATCGTGCCATTGTGGCTCGCCATCCTTCAGACGTATCCGCGGCAGGCGCTCGGCCAGCCGGGCGGCGGCGATTTCCGATTCGAGCCGCGCCAGCGGCGCGCCGAGGCAGAAATGGATGCCGTGACCGAAGGTCATGTGCGGGTTCTGCGCGCGGCCGATGTCAAAGCGCTCGGGATCGTCGAACGCCTCGGGATCGCGGTTGGCCGAGTTCATGAAGGCAAAGACTCGCTGGCCTTCGCGGATCGTGCGGCCGCCCATCTCGAGGTCGGCGGCGGCGACGCGCGCGAAGGCGCCCGAGGGTCCGTCGTAGCGCAGCCATTCCTCGATCGCGCTGCCAGCCATCGCCGGCTCGGCGACCAGGCGTTCCCACTGGTGGCGGTTCTTCATCGAATAGAGGAAGCCGTTGCCTATGAGGTTGGTCGTGGTCTCGTGGCCGGCGAACAGCAGCAGGATGCAGGTGCCGATGATCTCGTCGGTGGAGAGCGCATCACGATCGTCGCGCGCCAGCACGAGCTGGCTGATCATATCGCCGGTCGGCTCGGCCGTGCGCGCCTCGACGAGCTCGCGGAAGTAGCCGGACATCGCCTTGGCGCCGGTCTCGGCGCGCAGATACTTGTTGCCCGCCACCTGGGCGGTGCCGATGAACAGGGCGATGTCATCGGACCAGACTTTCACACGCTGGAGGTCGGCGCGCGGCACGCCCAGAAGGTCCATGATCACCGAGGCGGGCAGGGGATAGGCGAAGTCGGCGATGAAGTCGACCGGTTCGCCGCGCCCGGCCTTGGCCTGCATGCCGTCGATCAGATGGGCGACGATGTCCTCGATGTTGGGCGTAAGGTTGGAGACCGCGGTCGGCGTGAAAGCCTTGGTGAACAGCCGGCGCAGGCGGGTGTGGTCCGGCGGGTCGCGGAACACCATCCAGTGATTGAGGTAGCGCACCAGGCTCTCGATGGAACCCTTTCGGTATTCCGGGTTGGCCTTGAAGAACGGCGTCAGGCGATCGGCCGAGATCTGCCGATTGTTGAGCGCCACCTGCTTCACGTCGGCGTAGCGCGTGATGATCCACGCCTTCATCGCCGGTGACCAGTGCACCGGATCCTCGATGCGCAGGCGCGCGAACTCCGGGAACGGATTGGCGTTGGTCGCAGGGTTGCCGAGGTCGAAGACGTAGGCCATGGCGCGAAGGCTAACTACTATGTCGCGTCATGACCATCGAGATCAGACGCCTTGGCCCCCGCGATGCGGCCCTCTTCGACCGCGTCGCGGAAGGCGTCTTCGATCATGCCATCGATGCTGTCGAGCTGGCCGCCTATCTCGCGAGCCCCGGCCATCATTTCATCGCCGCTTTCGCCGATGGTGTGATGGTGGGCCAACTCGCCACCGTCCTGCATCGCCATCCCGACCGGCGGCCGACCGAGCTCTACGTCGATCAGCTGGGCGTGGCACCGTCCTTCCAGAGGCGGGGTATTGCCGCGCGCCTGCTGGAGGCAGCGTTCGCGCTCGGCCGTGAGCTCGGCTGCGCCGAGGCCTGGGTCGGCACCGAGCCGGACAACCTGCCGGCTCGTGTGCTTTATCAGCGCAAGAGTCTGCCGGCCGAGCCGTTCGTCATGTACGTCGTCAAGCCCTGACGGCGCGCCTCCGGCGCCTAAGTCGCCGTACCGGCGAACAGCAGGAGGTTGCCGTCGGGGTCGCGCACGATGAAGGTGCGCGCACCCCAGGGCTCCTGTTTCAGCGGGCGAAAGAACGCGACGCCTGCCGCCTGGAACTCGGCGAACAGGGCGCGGATCTCGGCCGCGCTGCCGACGGTCATAGAAGCGGCCAGAAGCTCCTCGCGCTCGCGGATGTCGTCGACGAAGACCGGCCGGCGGACAAGGCGCAGGTTCAGCTGCGCCTTGCCGCGCCGGACCTGGCCATAGAAGGGCGGCTCGCCGTAGGTGAAGACGATCTCGAAGCCGAGCTGGTCGGTGTAGAACGCGCAAGCGGCCTCGAAGTCGACGACGACCAAGTTTGGCTCGGCCGCGTTCAGCATCGGCGTGGTGATGGTGGCTGCAGGGACTTTGCTGTCGGTCATGGCTTGCATTCCTGTCCTGAGCGCCCGCCAGCTCTCGAACCCGGCCTGGCGGGCCACCAGCTCCTGCGCATCGGCGAGCTTGAAGCTCTGCTGCAGGACCTCGCGGTCGCTGAGGTCGCGGAATCGCGGCAGGACCGCCCTGATCTGCGCCGCGACGGGATAGTGACCGTCACGGTGCCAGCGCAGATAGAGCTTGGCCTGCTTGCGGAGGTTCTCGAGATTGGGCATGGGCGCAGCTACGGGTTCACGACACGTAGGTGGGCATGGCCCCTTCGGCCGCAGCCGATGCGCCCTACAGCAGCGCGACAAGCATGCGTTGCGCCACTGCGCCCTGTCAATGTCAGGCGAGTGCGGCGACGCCCAACGCCTTGCCGAAGCGGCGGCTGCAATCCAGCGGATCGCCGTATTTGCGGTGCCGCGCCGTGTGATGTGCGGCCGCCAGCAGCAGGCGGCTCTTCAGGGGATTCCGGTTCTTGGCCGAATCCTCCAGCATGCAGAGGGCGATCTCCTGGTTGTGCGGATCGTTGCCGAGCCGCGAGCAGGCCATGGCGATGGCGCGCACCAATGGGGCCGTGTCGAGGCCGCCGTCGAGCGCGGCCTGGATCCAGCCCAGGGCCTTGGGCGAATCGAGCGCCACGCAGGCCGCCTCGACGCGGCTTGCAACCGCCTCGGCGTCGAGCCTGCGGATGGACTGCGTCTCGATGCGCGGCGGCGTGAGATCGCCGCTGAGCTTCTGATGCCAGGCGTTCTGGTTGAGATAGGCGGCGGCCAGATAGAGCAGTTTCAGCCGCTGCGGATGCTCGAACGTGTCCCAGAACCAGCCCTGCGTGTTGACGTACTCGTAGCAATGCTGCGGCAGGGAGAAGTTGAGCTCGCCGTGGGTTTCCAGGGCAACCGTCGCGGCGCCGACCTGGATGGCGTCCAGAAGGGCGCGCGGGCTCTTGCCGGCCTTCAGCAGTGCCGCCAGGTGGGGCAGGTAAGCGGGTTCGGGCTCGCGAACGATGACCTCGATCAGCGCCTCGGTCTCCCTGGCGTCGAGCGGCGCCTTGTTGTTGGCGAGGATCGCGCGTTCCTGCTCGGTGGTGCCGGCGTAGGGCACGGCGTGCAGGGTCTGGCCCTCGAGATAGACGGTGATGGCGTTGCAGGCCACCTCGTAGAGCGAGTACCAGCGCGGGCCGACGGCGATGTCGAGCGCGCCCGCATAGAGCACGTCGTGCGCGTCGTCCCAGCCGATCGCCTCGCCCAGCTCGACGGTGGCGCGGGCGCGGAAGGACTTGTGGCCGGTCGTGTAGGAGCGGTTCTGGAAAGAGCGGTCCTGCACGTCGATCAGGCCGGCGAAGCAGAGCTCGGCTAACGCGGCGCGGCGCTCGGTCGGGTTCTGCATCAGGCCGAGGAACACGCGGTAGGCGTCGACGACGTTGCCGCGATGGACCAGCGTCATCCACTGGCCCAGACGTTGCTTCAGCGGTCCGTCCAGCGCCATCGGCGTCTGGTCGGGCCAGTGCACGACAGGGACGGGCGGCGGGCCGTCAGGCATCTGGAAGCCGCGCGCATAGTGGCCGGGCGCCTTGGCGATCTTCTGGTTCCAGATGTCGAGCCCGGTCGGGATGTACCAGATGGTCTGCGCCAGCGGCAGGCCGGAGGCGGCACCCGGCAGCATCTTCGACAGGTTGAGGCTCGCCCGTGCGCTCAAGAGGCAATGATCGTTGTTCACGAAGTTCACGTACCCGTCGTCCATGCGCTCATGGTAGGGCACATGCGTGTAGGGCGCGTGGATGCGCACGGCCTCGCGCAGCATCTCGGTGATCGGCCGGCCGTCTCGCACCAGCCCGTAATAGACCTCGCTCGCGCCCTTCTGGTCGCGGGCCATGATGCGCTCTTCCAGCGCGGCGTAGCGGGAGTCGGTGGGACGCGTAGCGGTGACAGAGTCGGGTGACATCAGGGCAACCTCCACGAGGCAGCCATTAGACGCCCGTATGAGTGGCCTTCCAAGCCGGCAATTTCGCAGAATGCTCGGCGTCGTGGCAGAGTTCGGGAAGACAGAGGAGCATGAGCCAGACCGTTGCCGAAGTGATCGTCGAGACCCTCGAGGCCGACATCTCCAAGGCGACGGCGCCGGCCGAGCCGGCCTTCGCGGTGCACAGGGCTCGTGAACCCCGACTTCTCGCGCGTTGCCGAGGCGATCGGCTTCCACGCGCGCCGGGTCGAGAAGGCGACCGAGCCATGCTTGTCGGCCGCGCCGGCGATGTGTGGGATTTGGTGACTGAAGATCTCTAGCGAAGCGGGGGGGGGGGGGGGGGGGGGGGGGGGGCGGGGGGGGGGGGGGGGGGGGGGGGGGGG
>JAEZHS010000681.1 GCA_023436825.1 Pseudomonadota bacterium
CTCATGAGTCATGAGCGCGCGAGGACGCGCGCGGTCCGGAAGACTCAGCCGTTGCGGACGAGCACCGTGCCCGCAAGATAGAGCGAACCGCAGATTAGGATGCGCATCGGCGCGGGCTGGGTGGCCAGAAGGTCTTCCAGCGCCGCGCCGACGCCGCTTGCGGGCAGGCAATCGAGCCCGACCTCGGCGGCGCGCGCGCAGGCCTCCTGCGGCGTGTAGGCGGCATGACCTTCGATCGGCACGGCGCGCGCCGCGCGGGCGTAGCGGCCCAGCGGCCGCAGGAAGCCTGAAGCATCTTTGGTCGTGAGCATGCCGAAGATCAGGTAGAGCGGCAGCGCTGCCGGCTCCTTCGCCCATTCCTCGGCCTGGCGGGCCAGCACGATGCCGCAATCCTCGTTGTGGCCGCCGTCGAGCCACAGCTCGCAGGCCGGCGGCAGCGCGTCGAACAGCGGCCCGCGCGAGAGCTTCTGCAGTCGTGCCGGCCAGTCGACCGATGCCAAGCCTTTGCGGATCGCGGCATCGTCGATGCGGAACTGCGCGGCGCGCAGGCGCTCGATACAGGCGACGGCGGTCGCGGCATTGTCGATCTGGTGGGCGCCGACCAGCGCCGGCGCCGGCAGGTCGAGGCCCAACAGGTCGCTGTCGTAGCGAAAGCCGGAGGCAGTCGGCTTGACCTGCCATTCGCGCCCCATGCGGAACATCGGCACGGCAAGCTCCTCGGCCCTGGTCGCGATGACGGCGGCGCTCGCCTCGCGCTGGCGGCCGATCACGGCCGGCACTGCGCGCTTCAGGATGCCCGCCTTCTCGGCCGCGATCTTCTCCAGCGTATCGCCGAGGAAAGCCGTGTGGTCGTAGCCGATCGGCGTGATGGCCGAGAGCATGGGATTGGCGACGTTGGTGGTGTCGTAGCGCCCCCCCATGCCAACCTCGAGCACGGTGAGGTCGGCCGGCACTCGCGTGAAGGCGAGGAAGGCCGAGACGGTGGTGATCTCGAAGAAGGTGATCGGCTGCTCGCGGTTGGCCCGCTCGGCCTCCGTCAGGACGTCTTCCAGCATGTCGTCGCTGATCAGTTCTCCGGCGACGCGGATGCGCTCGTTGAAGCGCACCAGATGCGGCGAGGTGTAGACATGGACGCGATAACCCGCCGCCTCGGCCATCGCGCGCAGGTAGGCGACCAGCGAGCCCTTGCCGTTCGTGCCGGCGACATGGACAACCGGCGGCAGCTTCAGATGCGGCGAGCCGACTTCCGCCAGCAGTCGTTCCATGCGCCCAAGCTCGAGATCGATGAGCTTGGGATGCAGCCGCATGAGGCGGTCGAGAATCGCATCGGTCATCGGCGTGGCTTTGGGCTTCTAGCGGCCTGCCACAGCCAGACTGCGGCTCTCGGCAACCGGCTCCATCAGCAGCGAGACCAGGCGGATCAGGGTTTCCCTAAGCTTGTGGCGGTGCACGACGGCATCGACCATGCCGTGCTCGAGCAGGTACTCGGCACGCTGGAAGCCCTGCGGCAGCTCCTGGCGGATCGTGTCCTGGATGACACGCGGGCCGGCGAAGCCGATCAGCGCATCGGGCTCGGCAATGTGCACGTCGCCCAGCATGGCGAACGAGGCCGACACGCCGCCGGTCGTGGGATCGGTCAGCACCACGATGTAGGGCAGGCCCGCTTCCTTGACCTTGCGCACGGCGATGGTGGTGCGCGTGAGCTGCATCAGCGACAGGATGCCCTCCTGCATGCGCGCGCCGCCGGAGGCGGAGAAGACGATCAGCGGCGCCTTGCGGGCGACGGCGAGATCGGCCGCCATCACCAGCCCCTCGCCCACCGCGGTGCCCATCGAGCCGCCCATGAAATCGAAGTCGAGCAGCGCCATCACGGTGGCGCGGCCGCCCATCGCGCCGCTCGCCACGACCAGGGCGTCGCTGCGGCCCTCGGCCTTGGCCTGCGCCTCCTTGAGCTTGGCGTCGTAGCGCTTGGTGTCGCGGAACTTCAGCGGATCCACCGGCACGCGCGGCAACGGATGCAGCTCGTACTTGCCCTCGTCGAACAGGTGCGGCAGCCGCTTCAGCGGCCGGATGCGCATGTGGTGGCCGCAGTGGGTGCAGACCTCCTGGTTGGCCTCCCAGTCGCGCATGAACAGCATCTGCTCGCACTTGGGGCACTTCAGCCAGAGGTTCTCCGGCGTCTCCTTGCGCGAGATCAGGGCCTTGAGCTTGGGTCGGACGAAGTTCGTCAGCCAGTTCATGGCGGCGGTATCGCACGAACCGCCGCCCCGGCCAAGGCGGCGGACAGGCGCCGCAGACCGCGCCTCAACGCCAGAACGCGCCGAAAGGCGCCGTTATCTCCTGGGGTTTCTTCACCTGGCAGAACAGTTTCCGCGACTGGTAGTCGGCGCACAGCGCCTGCGCCGTGGCGGGCTCGAGATCGGCGATGATGGCGGCCTGCTTGGTCACCTTGTTGGAAGTCACCGGCAGGATCCATTCCTTGCCGAGCCGCGTGAAACCCAGCCGCGCAATGTCGGCCTGACCGACATCGTAGGCATGGCGCGCCGAACGCCAGTCGGGATAGGTGCCGAGCCAGGCGGCGTCGCCCGGCATGTCGTAGCGGATGGTGCCGCACTCGCTCTGGTCGAGCACCGTGGCAGGGCCGCCCTGGCCATTGCGGATCTGCCAGATCTTGGGCCGGTTGCCGCCGGTCTTCAGGGCGTAGGCCTCGTCGAGCAGGCGGACGATGAACTCATCGCGCAGGTCGGCTCGGCGGAAGCCGAAGGCGACGGCGATCAGCCGCCGCCCATCGCGCACCGCGCTGCCGACGATGTTGAAGCCCGAAGCGCAGACGAAGCCGGTCTTCAACCCGTCGGCATAGGGCGCGTAGAGGTCGAGAAACTTTATGCCCGGTCCGACCTTGGTCTTGCCGAGATAGAACTCCTGGGTGTGGAAGTAGCCGTAGTACTCGGGGAACTGCTTCACCAGGGCCATCGCCAGCAGCGCCATGTCGCGCGCCGTGGTGAGCTGGCCGGCATCGGGCAGGCCGCTGGCGTTGCGGAACTGGGTGGCGTTCATGCCGATGCGCGCCGCAGTCTCGGTCATGCGCACGCCGAAGGCGGCTTCCGAGCCCGAGATCAGCTCGGCAAAGCCCGCAGCCACGTCGTTGGCCGAGCGCGCCACCAACGCCTGCAGGCCCTGCTCGACAGTGATGGCCTGGCCGGCTGGCAGGCCGAGCTTGGAGGGCGGCTTCGCGCGCGCCGCTTCAGACAGGGTGAGCGGCGAGGCGAGCGTCAGCCGGCCCGCCTTCAATTCCTCGAAGACGATGTAGATCGTCATCATCTTGGTGAGCGAGGCCGGGTGCCAGAACGTGCCGGCGTTGCGGTCCAGCAACGCCTCGCCGGTCGCGGCGTCGACCACCACGTAGGGGCCGGCCTGGACCGGGCCGGACGGCGAGGTCACGGCGGCGATCTGCGCCTCAGCCGGGAGGCTGAGGCCGATCAGGACGAGGATGCCAAGCAGAAGACGCAGGTTCATTGCCCCCGACGCAGCAATCCACCCAGCATACGCCCTTCCACGCGCCCGCGGGAGGCATTAGATCGGTGCAATGCTCAAAGTCATGATCGCCCCCGTCACCCCGTTCCAGCAGAACTGCTCCCTCGTCTGGTGCGACGACACCATGGAAGGCACCGCCGTCGATCCGGGCGGCGACTTCGACATGCTGAAGGGAGCGATCGCCCAGGAGGGCATCAAGATCACCAAGGTGCTGCTGACCCACGGGCATGTCGACCATGCCTCGGCCGCCGGCACCATGGCGGAGCACTACGGCGTGAAGATCGAGGGGCCGCACGAGGACGATCTGTTCCTGATCGAGGGTCTGCCCGACTCGGGCCGCAAGTACAACTTCCCGGCCTACAAGCCGTTCGTGCCCGACCGCTGGCTCACCAACGGCGAAACGGTGAGTCTCGGCAGGCTCACCTTCGACGTCGTGCATTGCCCCGGCCACACACCGGGCCATGTCGTGTTCGTGCACAAGCCCGCCAAGGTGGCATTCGTCGGCGACGTGCTGTTCCGGGGCTCGATCGGCCGCACGGATTTTCCGCGCGGCAATCACGAGCAACTGCTCAGCTCGATTCGCAAGCGGCTGTGGCCGCTCGGCGACGACATCACGTTCGTCCCGGGCCACGGCCAGACCTCGACGTTCGGCTGGGAGCGCAAGACCAATCCGTTCGTCGCCGACCTGCTGTTCGACGACGAAGATGACGCACCGGCCTGATGCAGGCTGCGTGATAGGCTCCCCGCCATCCAGCTCGACGGGGACGGTCGCATGGAGCAGCGCTTTGCCTTCGACCAGGTAGCAGGCGTCTATACGGCGATACGTCCCGGCTATCCCGATGCCCTTGTCGACGACGTCATTTCCTTCGCCGGCCTGAAGCCGATCGATACCATTCTCGAGGTCGGTTGTGGCACGGGCCAGGCGACGAAGAGCTTCGCCGGACGAGGCTTTCCCATTCTCGCCATCGATCCCGGACCGGAGATGGTTCGCGAGGCGAGAGCGGCCCTGGCGCAGTTCGGCAATGTCACGCTCGTCCAATCCACTTTCGAAGCGTTGCCCGCGGAACCGGCATCGTTCCAGCTGATCATCGCCGCGCAGTCGTGGCATTGGGTTGCACCGGAGGTCCGGTTTGCGAAGGCCGCCAAGGTCCTGTCGCCTCGGGGTGCGCTGGCCGTCTTCGGCCATGTTCCGGTAGGACTGGCTGCGCCGTTACTCGCCCAGCTCAAACAGATATACCTGCGCCACATCGATTATGGGGGACCGCCGCCCGAGGCCTGGTACCTGCCGAGCGGCCCGTTCAAGGGCTGGTTCGACGGGTCGGGGTTGTTCGGGCCCGTCGAGCACAAGTGCTATTCGTGGAAATGGCAGCACACGACATCGAGCTACACCAATTTCCTGCGCTCGCGATCGGATCATCAGCTGATCGAACCGGCGAAGCGCGCGGCGCTGCTCGACGACGTCGCCAAGGCGACCGACGGCCAGGGAGGACGATTCGAGATCGACTACGAAACCCATCTTTATGTCGCCCAGCGCGTTGATCCGGCCCGGTAGCTCGTCACGGAGGTTTTGACGCCACGGCGACTGGCCGCTTCCGGGCTGTGCCGAAGGGACGCATCACTGCAGTCGTCTCGCTCGTGAAATCGGCATTTTCGGCGAATTTCGGCAGGCCGGCCGACACCCGCCAAGCCCTTGAATCCCCGCCGCTTTTGAATTTCGGCATTTCCGACAGCCGCCCCTTCAGCGCCTGCCGGGCACTTATCCCGCCCGACTGCATGCAGCCGGGCGGGATGACCGGCTCCAGACGGGAGCGGTCCAGCACATGGTCAGATAAACGATGCATAGAGCGACAGACGCTTGCACGGTACTGAAAACCATGGTGCTGGTCAATAACTATAGTGAAGGCAGGACTCCTGTGGCTCAAAGGCCCGCTACGGTTAGCGCGGAGTATCTTCCGCGCCGGGTAACAGCGAGCCTGGAACGAACCCGATCACTAACTATAGTATTCTTTCGCACCATATAGGCCTCAAGCTCTTGTGCTGTCAGTGACAGCACGACGACCGGCCGTCACCCACCAGTCGCCAAGGGCGTCGATCAGCGGGACGAGCATGCGGCCTCGCGGCGTGAGATCGTAGTCGACGTGGCGTGGATAACCGGGATGGTCGGTGCGGTTGACGATGCCCGCCTGTTCGAGCTTGCGCAGCTCCAGCGCCAGCATGCGGTGCGACACCGTCGGATTGTCGCGCCTGAGATCGCTGAAGCGCTTCGTGCCGTCCTTGAGATAGTAGAGCAGCAGCGTCGGCCAGCGGCCGCTCAGCACGCGCATGACTTCCTCGATCGGACAGCGCGAGACCACATCCTTCATTGCCTGAGTCCGTTCTGGTTACAAAAATGTGCGTACTTCACTTGGGTGCAGAGATGCCTAGGTTCCAGCCCACTCACCAACCTCAGGATGTGTCAATGGAACCGATCCTTCTCTATGGCTTCCCGCTGGGAACATCGATGGGCCTCGTGGCCACGCTGGAGTGGCTGGGCCAACCCTATCGGCTGAGCCGCGTCGACATGCTGGGTGAGATGCGCGAGCCATCCTATGCCGGCCTGAACGCACGTCACGAGACGCCGGTACTGATCACGCACGACGGGCGTGCGTTGAGCGAGACCATGGCGATCGCTGCCCATCTCGAAGGGCGCGATACGGAGAGACGCATCAGCTTCGAGCCGGGTTCTCCGCAAGCAGACCGGATGCATCAATTGATGGCATTCCTGAACACCGGCTTTACCGCTGCCTTCGCGCCGCTATGGGTCGCGATGGAGCTCGCGTCGCCGGACCCGGCCTATCAGGCCGCACTGCGCCGCTTCGGGCGCGACGCCGTCATCAAGCGACACGACCAGCTGGAAGCCATGCTCGACGACAGCCCCTGGCTCGCCGGCGAACGACGGACGATGGCCGACGGCCTGCTGGCGGGGGTGGCGCGCTGGCTCGAGTTCCACAAGGTCGACGACATCGCGCGCTGGCCGAGGCTGCAGGCGCTGCGCCGGCGCGTCGAGGCCGATCCCGCCGTCGTCTATGCCACCGCCCTGGAGAGCGGCGAGGCCGCGAAGGGCTCAGGCAATTGCCTGGGTCAGTTGCCGCTGGCCGAAGTCGTCAGCCGATTCGGCCGCCAAGGCAAAGTCGGGACAGCTTGAATCATTGCCGCGGAGCGGCGCAGGAGTCATGAGCCACAGGCGTTGGCGCCATGACCCCTCCGTCGCCGTATGACAGCGACACCTCCCCAGCGAAGCCAGGGCTATCGCATGTGACTGCAAAACCCCGTCATCCCGACCGGAGCCGAGCGTAGCGAGGCGGAGCGGAGGGACCTGTTTGTTGATACATCGACAAGAACAGGTCCCTCGACTACGCCGCCCGTCGGGCGGCTCCGCTCGGGATGACGGGAAAATCGGTCATATGCGATAGCCCTGCCAGCGAAGCTGGGGAGGAATGAACCAAGGTGCGTGGGCTTTGATTTAGGGCAGCAGTCCGAGCGACGACTGCAGATCCTGCTGGCCGGCGGCCAGCGCAGGCGGCATGTCATCGAGGGCGTGCGTCTGGTTGTAGTGCCGACGCACATAGTCGAGGCCATGGCGCAACATGTCCTTGGTGAAGCGCGCCGGCTTCGCCGCGAGGGCCGCGAGCGCATCGGGTGAGCGCTCGTGAACGGGCCGCGAGAAGGCGGCGAGCTCGACTTCGGCGACGAGGAACATGCCACACGCCATCGCACCCAGGGCGTATGAAAGGCATTCCTCTTCCCAACGGTCGGGTTCGCGATGCTCGGAGTCGAGGAGATCGAGTGCAGCGAGGAAATTGTCGTAAAGCCTGTTCTTGCGCTCGAGGTCCATCGGCTGCATGCGCGTCCTCCACAATTTTGGTGGGGCGCATATGGGCGCGAGATCGTGACCCGGCAATGACGATCGGATCACATTCCTTGATTGGTCACAGCAGCGGTTACGCCTTGCTTACGCTGCGCACGCCGCCTGCAAGTGCCTTGACGTCGGCGAGCACGCCGGCCGTGAGGCCGGGCTTGGGCTTGCCGTCGGCATCGAGCCCCGCCTTCACGCGATCGACGATGGCAGTGCCGACAACGGCGGCATCGGCATGACGCGCCACGGCCGCGGCTTGCTCGGGCGTCCTGATTCCGAAGCCGACGCCCACCGGCAGCTTGGTGTGGCGCTTGATGCGCGCGACGTGCGTGGCGACCGTCTCCTCCGTCGCCGACTTGGTGCCGGTGATGCCGAGCACCGAGACGAAATAGACGAAGCCCGCGGAATACTTGAGCACCGCCGGCAACCGCTTGTCGTCGGTCGTGGGCGCGGTCAGCAGCACCGTATCGAGGCCGTTCGCCTCGGCGTGCGGCTTCAACTCCTCGGCTTCCTCGGGCGGCAAATCAACGAGGATGAAACCATCGACGCCGGCCGCCGCGGCTTCCTTGCAGAAGCGCTCGGCGCCGCGCTGATAGACGAGGTTGTAGTAACCCATCAGCAGGATCGGCGTGTCGTTGTCGGCCGTTTCCTTGCGGAAGCGGCGCACCATGTCGAAGGTGCCGTCGACGGTCATGCCGGCCTTCAGCGCACGCTGGCCCGCCACCTGGATCGAGGGACCGTCGGCCATCGGATCGGTGAACGGCATGCCGAGCTCGATGAGGTCGGCGCCGGCGGCCGGCAGGCCCTTCAGGATGTCGTAGCTCACATCGGCATTGGGATCGCCGGCGGAGATGTAGATCACGAGCCCGGCACGCTTGTCGGCCTTGAGCTTCTCGAAACGCTTGGTGATGCGGCTCATGATTGATCCTGTGGTGGCACGAGAGCGAGCGGCGGCCTGATGCGAATTCGCTCGTCTTCGAAGATCACTATTCTGTTCGTCATATCGATATCAGTAGCCAAGGCAAGCGCCCTAAGAGCCAGCGCTTCGATCACCAATTTGTTCGCATCGCGCGGACGCAGAACGATCGCACCTGCATGGCCGTTAGTTTCAGTCGCTAGCTGGCCGAAGTCGCGGTCCAGCGTCATGAGCAACCGCCCTTCGTGCACAACGACACTCCAGACGACACGGTCCGACTTGCCGAGAAGATTTTCATCGGATGCCGTGTGGACAATCGTGACCCAGTCGTCGCAGCGACTCCGCTAGAGGTCGCGGCATATTTTCGTCGAGGCTGAGGCGCATTACGCCGCCGGCTTGTCGAGCACCGGTAAGTCATCCTTGGCGCTGTTCGCGGCGAAGGCGATAGCCGCCCTAATGTGATCGGACCTGAGAGACGGGTATGCCGCAATGATATCCGTAGCTGCCGTCCCATTGGCAACGTCAGCAAGAACTTGTCGCAGCAGCACCCGCGTTCCTTTCATTGTCGGCAACCCGCCGCAAATTTCAGGATCGCGAACGATGTGGTCCTGCCATCTGAAGGTCATGCTACCTCCCGATCCAGACCAATTATACCTTCATACCCAGCCGCTCGGCGACGGCGAATACGTCCTTGTCGCCGCGGCCACAGAGGTTCATCACCAGCAGATTGTCCCTGGGCAGCGTCGGCGCGAGCTTGGTGACGTGGGCCAGCGCATGCGCGGGCTCGAGTGCAGGAATGATGCCCTCGAGCTTGCACAGCAGCTGGAACGCCGTCAGCGCCTCGTTGTCGGTCGCCGACACGTACTCGACGCGGCCCTGCTCCTTCAGCCACGAATGCTCGGGGCCGATGCCGGGATAGTCGAGGCCGGCCGAGATCGAATGCGCCTCGGTGATCTGGCCTTCCTTGTCCTGCAGGAGGTAGGTGCGGTTGCCGTGCAGGACGCCGGGGCGGCCGCCGGTCAGCGACGCGGCATGCTCGCCCGTCTCGACGCCCTTGCCGCCGGCTTCGACGCCGACGATACGCACGCCCTTGTCGTCGAGGAAGGGATGGAACAGGCCCATGGCGTTCGAGCCGCCGCCGATGCAGGCGACCAAGGTGTCGGGCAGCCGGCCTTCCATCTCCATGATCTGCTTGCGCACCTCGTTGCCGATCACGCACTGGAAGTCGCGCACCATCGCCGGGTAGGGATGCGGCCCCGCCACCGTGCCGATGCAGTAGAAGGTCGTCTCGCAGGTCGCCACCCAGTCGCGCAGCGCCTCGTTCATGGCGTCCTTCAAGGTCGAGGAGCCGGACGTCACCGGCCGCACCTCCGCGCCCAGCATCTTCATGCGGAAGACGTTGGGCGCCTGGCGCTCGACGTCGACCGAGCCCATGAAGACGACGCAGGGAATGTCGAACAGCGCGCAGGCCGTCGCCGTGGCGACGCCGTGCTGGCCCGCGCCGGTCTCGGCAATGACCCGCGTCTTGCCCATGCGCTTGGCCAGCAGCACCTGGCCCAGCACGTTGTTGATCTTGTGGCTGCCGGTGTGGTTGAGCTCGTCGCGCTTGAAGTAGATCTTGGCGCCGCCGAGGTGCTTGGTCAGCCGTTCCGCGTAGTAGAGGGGGCTCGGCCGGCCGGCATACTGGGCCAAGAGATAGCTCAGCTCGCCCTGGAACTGCGGATCGGCTTTCGCCTCGTTGTAGGCCTTCTCCAGCTCGAGGATCAGCGGCATCAACGTCTCGGCGACGTAGCGGCCGCCGAAAAGGCCGAAATGCCCGCGCTCGTCGGGGCCAGTGCGGAAACTGTTGGGTGAGGTTGGCATCGCTGTTCCTGTCGGGACGCCGGACTTAGCAGTCCCGACAGGGGTCGGTCAAAAGCCCTTCAAAGACCTACCTGCGCTTGCTCTTGGCCGACTTGCGCTTGGCCTTCTGCGCCGACTTCCGCGACGCGGCGGCGGCACTGGCGCGCGCCGGCCCAGCGTTGACCTCGACGATCACCTCGATCTCGACCGGGATGCCGCGCGGCAGAGAGCCCATGCCTACCGCCGACCGGGCATGGCGCCCGCGATCGCCGAACACCGACACGAAGAGGTCGGAGCAACCGTTGATCACCTCGGGGTGCTCGCCGAACTCCGGCGTGGCGTTGACCATGCCCAAAAGCTTGACGATGCGCTTGACGCGATCGAGGTCGCCCAGTTCGGCCTTCATGACGGCGATCAGGCTGAGGCCCGTCTGGCGCGCATATTCGTAGCCCTGCTCCTTGGTGAAGTCGCGGCCGACCTTGCCCACGGGCAGCGGATGGCCCGGCAAGCCGGGCCCCTTGCCGGCGAGATACAGCAAATTGCCGGTGCGCACGGCGTTCACGTAGTTGGCCATCGGCGAGGTGGGCTTGGTAAGCTCGATGCCGAGTTCCTTCAGCCGCCGTTCGGTCTTCATGCAGTCCCCCTTCAGAGCGCCTTCACGCGATCGAGGAAGGCGCGGATCAAGTCGACCGATTTCACACCGCGACTCGATTCGACGCCAGAGGAAACGTCGACGACAGGCGCGCCGGTGACGCGCACGGCCTCGCCGACGTTGTCGGGCGTGAGCCCACCCGCGAGCAACCAGGGCAGGGGAACCTTTCGTCCCGACAGGAAAGTCCAGTCGAAGACCTTGGCGTTGCCGCCGGGCAAGGTGCCTACGGCCGCATCGAACATCAGCCAGTCGGCGACGGTCGCGTAGGCAGCGATGCCGCGCTCGACATCGCTGGCCTCGGCCACGTTGATCACCTTCATCACGGGCTTGCCCGTGCGCGCCTTGACGGCCGCAACCCGCTCGGGCGTCTCCTTGCCGTGCAGCTGCACCAGGTCGATGGCGCCGGTCGCCAGGCGCTGGTCGAGCATCAGGTCGTCAGGGTCGACGAACAATCCGACGCGGGTCACGCCCCCGGGCACGCGCGCGCCCAGCGCCTTCAGCACGTCGTTGGAAGCGACGTAGCGCGGCGACGGCGGATAGGTGTTGAAGCCGACGAACCGGGTACCACCTGCGACGGCGGCATCGACCGTCTCGGGGGTCGTCAGGCCACAGATCTTGGCCTCGACGCTCATAGGTCGTTGACGCCGGCTTCGCGGGCGATCGCTTCGGCCGCGGCGCGCGGATCGGCGGCCTGGTAGATCGGCCGGCCGACCACGAGGTTGGTGGCGCCGAGATCGACCGCTTGGCGCGGCGTCATTGCCCGCTTCTGATCGTTGGCCGCGCTGCCGACCGGCCGAATGCCGGGCACCATGAGCACGAACTCGGGACCGCACTGCTTGCGCAGGGCGGCGATCTCGTGCGGCGAGCAGATCACGCCGTCGAGGCCGCTGGCATGCGCCAGAGCGGCGAGCCGCAGCACCTGGTCGGACGGATCGGCATTCACGCCCGTCGCTTCGAGGTCCGAGCGATCGAGCGACGTCAGCACGGTCACGCCCAAGAGCTTGGGGCGCGGCACGCCGTGCTTGGCCGCTTGCGCGCCGACCTCGTCGACCGCGGCCTTCATCATCGCGCGGCCGCCGCCGGCATGGATGGTGATGAAGGTGGGCGCCAGCTCGACCACGGCGCGGATGCCGCCGGCCACGGTGTTGGGAATGTCGTGCAGCTTGAGATCGAGGAAGAAGCCGACGCCCGTCGCTCGTACCGGCGTCGGAAAGGCGTAGCGGACGCCGGGCGCCCCGTGCGCCAGGAAGAACTCCAGCCCCAGCTTGATGCCGCCGACAGCGGGCTTGGGCCCGCCGGCAATGGACTGGATCAGCTTGGTGGCTTGCGCGAGATCGATCGTATCGACGCCGCAGTAAATGGGGTTGGCGCGGGTCTTCATGGCGGGGCGCAACCTAATGGCACCACCCCGCGGCAGCAATCAGGAACTGCGCACCCGGCGCACGGCGTCCTTCCAGCCGGCATAGCGGTGGTCGCGCGAGGCGGCGTCCTCGGCCGGGCGAAAGGCGCGATCGAGCGACCATGTCTCAGCCAGCGCCTCCAGCGAGGGCCACAGGCCCGCCTGCAGGCCGGCCAGGAAGGCGGCACCCAGGGCCGTTGTCTCGGTCACCTTGGGCCGCTCGACGGGCACGGCCACGGTGTCGGCCAGGCGCTGCATCAGGGGATCGTTCACCACCATGCCGCCGTCGACGCGGAGCTCGTCGATCTGCGCACCGTCGCCGCGCATGGCCTCGACGAGGTCGCGGGTCTGGAAGCACACCGAATCGAGCGTGGCGGCGGCGATCTCGGCCGGGCCGCTGTCGCGCGTCAGCCCGAGCAGCGCGCCGCGCGCGCCGGCGTCCCAGTAGGGCGCGCCCAGGCCGACGAAGGCCGGCACCATGTAGACGCCGTGATCGGCCTTGGCTTGCGCCGCGACCTGCTCGACGTCGCCCGACTTGGCGATCAGGTGCAGGCCGTCGCGCAGCCATTGCACGGCGGCGCCGGCGATGAAGATACTGCCCTCCAGCGCATAGGTGCGCCGGCCGCCCAGCTGGTAGGCGATGGTGGTCAGCAGACGATTTTGCGAGCGCACCGCAATGCTGCCGGTATTGAGGAGAGCAAAGCAGCCCGTACCGTAGGTCGCCTTGACCATGCCGGGCTTCACGCAGGCCTGACCAACGGTCGCCGCCTGCTGGTCGCCCGCCATGCCCAGCACCGGCACGGGCGCGCCTAAAATGTCGGCGGTGGCGACGCCGAGCTCGCCCGAGCAATCGACGACCCTGGGCAGCAGCGGCGCCGGCACGCCGATCAACTTCAGCAAGCCGGCATCCCAATCGCCGGTGCGGATGTCGAGCAGCAGGCTGCGGCTGGCGTTGGTGGCGTCGCTCGCATGCACCTTGCCGCCCGTGAGCCGCCACAGCAGGAAGCATTCGATGGTGCCGGCGGCCAGCGCGCCCTTCTCCGCCGCCGCCCGGCTGCCGGCGACATGATCGAGGATCCAGGCGATCTTGGTGCCGGAGAAATACGGATCGAGGATCAGGCCGGTCTTGGTCGTGACCTCGGCTTCGTGGCCCGCGCGCTTCAGCGCTTCGCAGCGGTCCGCGGTGCGGCGGTCCTGCCAGACGATGGCGTTGTGGATCGGCTTGCCGGTATTGCGGTCCCACACCACGGTGGTCTCGCGCTGGTTGGTGATGCCGATACCGGCCAGCGCCCTGGCGTCGAGCTTGGCCTTGGCGAGCGCCCCGCGGCAGACCTCGACCGTGGCCAACCAGATCTCCTCGGCGTCGTGCTCGACCCAGCCGGGCCTGGGGAAGATCTGCGGCAGTTCCTTCTGCGCCGACGCCACGGGGCGGCCCGCGGCGTCGAACACTATGGCGCGGGTGCTGGTCGTGCCCTGGTCGATGGCGAGGATGTGCTTGGCGGCCATCCTGCGTTTCTAGCAGGTTTTGGCCCCGGGACTCAGTGCCGCGCTCAGTGCGCGCGATCGATGGCGAAGTCGACGGCCTCGAGCATTGCCGCCTTGAGCGGCTTGTCGGGGAACAGGCCCAGCGCATCGCGCGCCATGGCGCCGTAGTGGCGGGCGCGCTCCAGCGTGTCGGCGATGGCGCTGTGGC
>JAEZHS010000698.1 GCA_023436825.1 Pseudomonadota bacterium
GAGCCGCCGCCCGATCCCACGCCGCTCTTGAAGGCCTCGCTGGATTCGGAGGAGGCCGACCAGAACAAGCTCAAGGCCGAGCTCGCGGCTCTCGAAGCCGAGCTCAAGGACAAGGTCGCGCAGTGCAAACCGATCGAGCCGCCGAAGCCGCCGCCCCCACCGCCACCGCCGCCAGTCGCCAAGGCGCCGCCGCCTCCGCCGCCGCCACCGCAACAGCAGGCTGCCGCACCGCAGGCTCCACCGATCAACCGGCCGCCGCCGGGCCAGCTGCCCTGCAACTGGTCGGGCGATTCGGGCGGCGAGGGTGTCACGCGCAATCGACATTATCTGGGTGACAGGCCCGGCTTCGTGGCGATCAACTACAATCTCTATGTGAAGCCCGACGACATCAAAGTGGTCTATCGTGGCCAGGTCATCGCCGGCACCGGCGGGCCGCGAAGCGGACGCGGCGGCTTCGGCTTCGAGTGGAGGCCGGTCGCCGGGGATTATTCGGTCGACGTCATCGTAACAGGTGAGATGTGGGGTACGCGCTGGACGTACGCCATGGTCTGCCCCCGCTGAGAGCTGAGAAGAGAGTATTGAGGATCCGAGATGGCTGCTGGTCCCCTTCTCGTCAGTGAACCGCTGCAGCGCTACCGCGCGCTGGGCCTAGCGGGCGACCCGGTGTGGCGCGCCGCGGGCCAGTTGCGCGCGGCCATCACCCAGCGCCTGTCGCGGCGGCACGCCGACCTGCTCGCCATTCCCGAGGTCGATCCGACCGGCCGGAGCATCGACTGGTACGCGCCGTTCGAAGGCCAGCCGCGCAAGCTTTCCGAGCTCGACGACAGCGAGCGCCAGGCGGTCTTGAATGAAGTCCATCGCCTGCACGGCGAGATCACCGGTCTGGCCGATTCGATGGACGAGCCGCAGCGCTCGACTGCCGAACGCAACTTCGCCCGCCTGCTGCGCCATGCACTGACCGCGCCGGGCGAGGACACGCTCTATGTCGTCGACGGCAAGCCCGTCATGACCTTCTGGGGCTTCTCGGCCGATGCCAACCTGCCCGGCATCTTCCTGGCGAGCCCGCCGGTAACGCCGCGGCCGGCGGTTGCTGCCCAGCCGATACCCCAAGCGGTGATGGCCTCCGCACCCGCTGTCGCCGCCGCCGGCACGCGCTCGGTGTGGTGGCAATGGCTACTGCTCGCCGCGCTGCTGCTGCTGTTGCTGGCGCTGCTCGCCTGGCTGGTCCGGCCCTATCTGCCGCATCTGGAACCGTGGCTCGAAGCCGAAGCGCGCGACCGGGCGCTCAGCCTCGCGGTGCGCCAGCCGCTCGAACTGCAGAAGGCGCGCTCCGACACCTTGCAGCAGGAGAACGAGAACCTGCGGCTCGAGCTGGCCCGCCTCACCGACGAGGCCTCGCGCCGCGGCGCCGATTGCGCGGCCGCCGTCGTCGTACCGGGCGGTGTCGTCGTCGCCGACTCCAATGCACCGATCGAGCGCGGCGCCGCGCCGGACGCTCAAGCGGGCGGACCCGACGTCAACGTGGCCGACAAGGGCGCGGACAAAGACCAGGGCAAGGGTCCCGACGACAAGAACGTCGACAAGGGCAGCATCAAGGGCCCTGACGACAAGAGCCCTCAGGACAAGGGCGGCAACGACAAGAACTTGGCCGGCAAGGACGCGCCCAAGAAGGACGAACCCAAGCCCATGACCGTGCCGCCCGAGGCCAAGCAGAAGGGCGACCTCGCCTTCCTCAAAGGCGACTGGCGCTCGCGCACCGGCCTTGCCACGGCCACCGGCGAGCGCGACCTCAGACCCAACTACAATCTGGACGACAAGGGCAAGGGCAAGGTCACCTTCGTGCAGAAGAACGGCACGACGTGCGAGGCGCCGGCGGAGGCGCGCTGGGACGGCTCCAAGCTCGTCATCGAGGAAAAAGCCAATCCCAAGTGCGCCGACGGCAAGACCTACGCCCGCAATACGGTAAACTGCGAAGTCGGCCAGGACGGCGTGGCCAAGTGCACCGGGAGTCAACCGGGTGACAAGCGCAGCTACAATGTCCAGTTCGGCCGTTGATTCATCGGATTTGTGCCACACTTGACCTGACATGAGCGACCTTGCCCGCCTGCCGAGCTATCCCAGCCCGACGACGCTGATTGCCCGTTCGGGCATCCAGTTCCTCGACTTCGGTTTCGATCCCGTGCGCCTGAAGGTGCGCGAATGGGGCTTCCATGACGCGGCGTCCACCAAGGCCGTCGACGACCTGGTGCAGCTCGACTTCGACGAGGTGCGCGGCCAGTACGAGGTGGTCGAGAACGGCCGCCGCCGCGCCGCCGAGCCGAACCTCGTGGTCACCGCCAAGGACGCGCTGGCGCCCTTCCTCGACAAGTGGGTGCCGGTTCCCTTCCTGCAGGTGCGTCCCAACAACCAGTTCCGCGAAGGGCCGGCCGACTGGGCGCGCGTACGCGTGGTCGATCTCGAATCGCGCTATGGCGCGGGCTATCGCGACGAGCAGGGCAATCGCTATCGCTGCGTGCTCGCCTTCGACACCGGGCTCATTGCCGAGGCCGAGGGTCGTGCCTACCTCGCCCCCTCGCCCAAGGACGTGACCTCGGGCGCGCTGTTTGCGCTGGCTCCCCAGCAGCGCGCCAATCATTGGCTGCTGCGCCAGAGCTGGATGACGCAATGGCTGGAAGAGCTGTTCCGCGAGCTCCATCCGCGCGCCACACTCGAGGAGATCGAAGGCGACATCAAGCAGAAGCCGCAGGAGTCGGTCGCCCGCTATCTCGCCTTCCTCGGCCTGCTGGCCGGCGCCGTTCACTTCCCGCCGATCAAGCTGGTCGGCGATGCCGAGCGGCCGGGCCGCGGGGCCATCGAGGTCGATCTCGTGCTCGACGTCGGCAACTCGCGCACCTGCGGCCTCCTGATCGAGGCGGCAGGCGAGCTCGGCGTCAACCTGAACGACTCCTATGAGCTGGCGCTTCGCGACCTCTCGCACCCCGAGGTCGTGCACACGAAACCCTTCGAATCGCGTGTCGAGTTCGCCCAGGCCTGGTTCGGCAAGAACCACCTGTCGCGGCTGGGCGGCCGCGCCGATGCCTTCGTCTGGCCGACCATGACGCGCGTCGGCCCCGAGGCCACGCGGCTGGCCGCACGCCGGCGCGGCACCGAGGGCAACACAGGCATGTCGAGCCCCAAGCGCTACCTGTGGGACGAGGAACCGCAGGCACGCGAATGGCGTTTCAACGTCGCCTATGCCCAGGACCAGACGGCGATGCCCGCCGCGGCCGGGCCGATGGCCCAGCTCGTCAACCAGAAGGGCGAGCCGCTGCACCTGGTCGAGCCCGAGGCCGACAGTGCCGATCACCTGCCGGTGTTCGAGCCGCTCTATTCGCGCTCCTCGATCATGACCTTCGTGCTGTCGGAGGTCCTGCTGCAGGCGCTGACGCTCATGAACTCGCCGCAGCAGCGCGGCCGGCGCGCCCATGCCGAGACGCCGCGCCGGCTGCGCCGCATCGTGCTGACCTTGCCGACCGGCATGCCGCTCGCCGAGCGGCTGATCTTCCGCAAGCGCGCCGAAGCGGCACGCGATCTCGTCTGGATGATGCTGGGCTGGAAGCTCGACGATCCCGCCGCGCCGGCGCCGCGCGTGCTGACCGACTGGGACGAGGCCTCGTGCACCCAGCTCGTCTATCTCTACACGGAGGTTGCGCGTAATTTCGGCGGCGACGCCCGCCGCTTCTTCCAGGTCACCGCCAAGCCGCGCGGCAAGCAGTTCGACGGCAAGCTCTCGATCGCCAGCATCGATGTCGGCGGCGGCACGACCGACCTGATCATCAACTCCTACGGCCTCGAGGGCGCGGGCACGTCGGTCACGCTCTTCCCGGAGCAGAGGTTCCGCGAGGGCTTCAACGTCGCAGGCGACGACATCCTGCTGCGCGTCGTGCAGGGCCATGTCCTGCCGCCGATCGAGGCGGCGATGCGCGCCGCCGGCATCGCCAATCCCACCGACCTGATGGCCGAGCTCCTGGGCGGCGATCGCGGCGGCGAGGACGTGATCCAGCGCAACCTGCGCCAGCAGTTCGCGCTCCAGGTCGCCCATCCCATCGCGCTGGAATTCATGCGCGCCGCCGAGGACTACGATCCGACCTCCGGGGTGGTCGCAGCCGAGCCGCGGCCCTACGAGTCCTTCTTCCCCGAGGGCGCCAAGCCTTCCGAGGAAGTCATCACCTTCGTCAACGAAGCGGCGCGCAAGCGCGGCGCCGTGGGCTTCGACCTCAAGGCCACGATGTTCCCGGTCGACCTGCCGGGCATCGACAAGACGGTGCGTGCCGAGATGGGCCGCGTGCTGGCGCCCCTGGCCGAGATCGTCCATGCCTACGATTGCGACGTGTTGCTGCTGTCGGGCCGGCCCTCGCGCCTGCCAGGCATCAGGGCACTCCTGATGGAACTCCTGCCGCTGCCGCCTGAGCGCGTGATCTCGCTGCACGACTACCGCGTCGGCGCCTGGTATCCGTTCCGCGACGCCCGGCTGCGCGTGGAAGATCCCAAGACCACGGTGGCGGTGGGCGCGATGATCGCGGCCCTTGCCCAGTCCCAGCTTCCGGACTTCTCTTTCCGTGCCGATCTCCTGCGCTCGCGCAGCATCGCCAAGTTCATCGGCAAGCTCGATGGCGGCGGCCGTCTGCAGCGCGAGGACCTGGTCTATCGCGACGTCGATCTCGACAATCGCGAGTACGAGCTGCCGGAGATCGCCTTCGAGTTCCGCGGCCCGATGTGGCTCGGCGCCCGCCAGCTCGATCTGGTGCGCTGGCCGGCGGCGCGGCTCTACGCGCTGGAATTCGCCAAGCCTGAATATGCAGAGCGTCACGCCCGCGAGACGCCGTTCAAGATCGCGCTGGCCCGGGTGAAGCCCAAGGACAAGGATTCGGGTGACGTCGAGCGCTTCCGCCTGCGCCAGGTGACCAACCGCGACGGCCGCGCCGTCGCGCTCGATCGCCTGACGCTTCGACTGCAAACCTTGCCGCGTCGAGAGGGCTACTGGCTCGACACAGGCATGCTCAAGACCGGGTAAAGGCGTATGGACACCGTTGATCTCAAACTGGCGCAGGACTGCGAGGCGTTGGCGGTTTCCGCCAGCGAAGGCGTGGCATGGCTGAAAGGCGCCGCCGCGGAATCGCCCACCGTGGCGCAGCAGGCGCCGTCGTTGATCAGTGAGCTGCAGAAGGTCCGCAACCAGAGCCGCAAACTCGCCCGTGCCGCCCGCCGGCGCATGTGCGTGGGCGTGTTCGGCCCGAGCCAGGCCGGCAAGAGCTATCTCGTCTCCATCCTGGCGAGCCGCGACGGCCGGCCGATGCAGGCGCGCTTCGGCGACAAGAGCTACGACTTCCTGCGCGAGATCAACCCGCCGGGCAATCGCGAATCGACCGGCCTGGTGACACGCTTCGGCCTCGGGCTGAGCGCCGGCGACAAGGACTTCCCGGTGCACGTGCGGCTGCTGACGCAGACCGACATCGTGAAGATCCTGGGCAATTCCTTCCTGCTCGACTTCGATCACCAGAAGGCGGCGTTCGAACGTCCCGACGGCGCCGCGATCCGCAAGCGCCTCGCCGAGCTGCGCGCCAAGGCCGCCATGCAGCCCTACGGCGACCTCGATTCGGACGACGTTCTGGACTTGATCGAGTACTTCGACACTTTCTTCGCCGGCGTCACCGCCGAGCTGCGCACCGACTATTGGCGCGAAGCGATCGACCTCGCGCCGCGTCTGTCGGGCCAGGATCGCGCCCGCCTGTGGTCGGTGCTGTGGTACGACTTCCAGCCGTTCACCGACCTCTACCTCACGCTCTACGACGGCCTGCAGAAGCTGTCCTTCGCACCCGAGGCTTCGCTGGGCATGGACGCGCTGATCCCGCGCGAGAAGAGCATCGTCGACGTGCTCACCCTCGATCGGCTGGGCGCCGACGCGGCTGATACGCTGCTCGTACGGCCCAAGCACGCCGATGGCCGCGCGCTGCCCGACGCCGAGCTGCCGCGCTCGCTGATCTGCGCACTGACGGCCGAGCTTTCGGTCGCCATCGCCGAGAAGCCGTGGGACTTCTTCGACCACACCGACCTTCTCGACTTCCCGGGGGCACGCTCCCGGCTCAAGCTTGCGAACCTCACCGACGTCGCCAAGGCCAAGGGCGTGGCCGAGGGCGCCAACCCGCTGCGCGAGCTGCTGCTGCGCGGCAAGGTCGCCTATCTCTTCCAGCGCTACTCGGCCGAGCGCGAGCTGTCAGCCATTCTGCTCTGCATCCCCGACGGCAACCAGGAGGTCCGCGATCTCTCCGACATGATGTCGGCCTGGATCGACCAGACGATCGGCGCCACGCCGTCCGACCGCGCCAAGCAGAAGAACGCGCTCTTCCTGGTGCTGACCAAGATGGACCGCGAGTTCGAGCAGAAGGCGGGCGAGACCGAGGAATCGCGCAAGCTGCGCTGGTCGGCCCGGCTCAACAACTCGCTGATCAACAACTTCCGCGGCGAGTGGCCGGCCAACTGGGACGGCAAGCCGTTCGACAACACCTTCTGGCTCAGGAATCCGACCGTCATCGACGAGCGGCTGATGGACTATGGCGGCGGCCGAGAGCGGGGCATCGCCGAGGCCTTCGCCGATCGCGCGCGCGAGCTGCGCGGTCATTTCATCGCCAATGCCGAGGTGCGCCGCCACTTCGCCGACCCTCCGCGGGCCTGGGACGAGGCCTTCAAGGCCAATGACGGCGGCGTCTCCTACCTCGTCAAAAGCCTGATCCCGGTGTGCGATCCGGCGATCAAGCGCGCCCAGGTGCGCGGCCAGCTCGAAGTGCAGATCCACCGCCTGGTCGATCGGCTGGCGGGCTTCCACAGCGCCGCCGACGGCGATGCGCGCACCAAGAAGCGCGACCTGGTGCACACCGTGCTGCGCGGGCTCGCCGCCTGCATCCAGCAGCAGCTCTTCGGCGAGTTGATGGCCGCCCTGCAGGTGGCCGATTCGGCGCTGCGCGAGATCTACTTCCGCATCTCCACCGCACGCGCCTCCGACGAGACCAACGGCCGCAACGGCAAGCCGCCGTCCCAGGTCTCCCAGTCGACCGGGGCCGCCGTCGATCTCGGCGCGATATTCGCCGACGTCTTCGGCGAGGAGGCCGGGCGCTCGGCGCCGCCGTCGGGCGTGCTGGAGGATCGCGCCGAGCGCTTCGCCCGCGAGGCCGCCGACTACTGGCTCGAGAACATGCGCCGCGTCGGCGCCGACGAGAAGGCGCTGTCGCATTTCGGCGTCGACCGCCAGCATCTCGGCTGGTTGATCGACGAGCTGATCGTCGGCGCCCATCGCCTGAAGCTGATCGATCAGTTGAGCCACGAGGTGCGCGAGCTGGAGAACGCCGCCAACGCCAAGTGGGAGGAGATCGCCGAACGCCAGGTGCGCACCGCCTCCTCGGCGCTGAACGGCTATGTCAGCGCGCTGGGCTTCGACCACCTGCCGCTCGACCAGCGGCCGGGCCTGCCGCCCAACTCACCGACGCGGCGCGTGTTCGAAGGCCCGACCGTGGTCAACGGCATGCCGCAGCTCTCGGAGAACCCGCAGCCGATCTATGCCGACTACTGCAAGGACTGGATGCGCGCCTTCCTGCAGCTCGCCATGGACAATGTCGGGTACGAAGGCGGCCGCGAGATCTCGCCGGAACAGAACGAGCGGCTGGGCGCCATCCTGCGCACCGTGCCGGCCTAGCCGCCGCCATGCCGGTCCGCGCTTCCGTTCAAGCCTTGCCCGAGCCGGGTCATGCGATCCTGCGCGTGAGCGAGCTCGACGCCGCGCCCGACGGCTTGGCGCTGTCGATCCAGCGCCAGCAGGGACCCGATTCGCATCTCGGTGACGACGGCTGGCGCCGCACCGAGGCCTGGCTGCTGCCCGGGCGCGTCGAGCGGCGCCGCAACGTCCTGGAATTCCATCTCGGGCCCGAGATCTGCGATCGCCTGGCCGGCATCGCCACGGTGCGCGTGCGCGTAAAGGAGCCCGACATCGGCGTCGTCGGCACGACCGTCGTCGCCTGGCCCGCGATGCTGACCTCGGGCGCGCTCGATCCGTCGCGCCGCCTGGACGACGAGACGGTGCGCCTGCGCCGCGCCGCGCCGAAGGCCGCTCCGGCGCCCGCGCCGCCGCCCGAGTCCGAGCC